>JBDTXY010000223.1:0-5163 GCA_040005945.1 Acidobacteriota bacterium | reverse complement strand
CATTCCGCTGAGGGAGGAGCCAATGAAGTCGCGTCTTCGATTCCGCGGGATTCCGCCGAGGCCGATGTGGCGCACTCTGGCGTTCGCAATCGGCGCGGCGTTGCTGCTCGATCCGGCGGCCGCATTCGGCGTCGGGAAGATCCTGGACGTCCATCAAGGTCTGCCCGACTTCGATTCGCGCGCGGGGCAGAGCGTCGCGCCCTCGGCGCAGGCCGTCTCGATCGTCTCGACCCTCGGGGCGCACGCCACATGGAACGAGTTCGGCACGCCGAAGTCCCTGATCAAATACGGCGGGTATCTCGCGAGCGTATCCGGCACTCCGGCCACCGCGGCGAGGGCCTGGATTCGCGCGAACAAGGCGCTCTTCGGCCTCTCCGATGCCGGCGTCACTTCCCTGGAGCTCGTCAACGACTCGAAGATGGCCCGCTACAACGGCCACGCGGTCATCTTCCGGCAGAAGTTCGGCAGCCTCCCGGCCACCCAGGACGGGATGATCACCGTCGGCTACTCGGCCGGGAAAATCTTATACGCCTCCTCTTCGAGCGCCGGCGACCAGGCCGCTCCGGGCGCCGCGACGCTGACCGCGACCCTCGCGTGGATGGCAGCCGCGGCGGACGCGGGCCGCCCGGTCTCCCTCGTCAACATCTCGAAAATCCGCACGGTCAACGGCTGGACCGTCTTCGACGTGGACGGTTTTGCCCAGCCTCAGCGGGCGCGGCTCGTCGCGTTCCCCACGCCGACAAACGGCGTCCGCCCCGCCTTCGAGGTGCATGTCATCGACGTGAAGGGCGGCGCGGCGACGGCCTACCACTACTTCGTGGACGCGCAAACGGCTCAGATTCTGTTCCGCCACAACGCGGTGCAGCAGATCGCGCAGACGTCCACGTTCCAAGGCGCCTATCAGGAGGCGCCTCTTGCTCCGGCGTGCGGGCCCTTCCACGGCCCTTACACCGCCCCGGCGGGAACCACCTCGATCCAGGTCTTCGCGTCGGCGGCCGTTGCGACCAACGACATCGTCCTGAACCTCCATCACCCCATGGGCACCGTCGTGGCGACCTCCGATACGGCGACCAGCCCCGAGGCGATCAACTATGCGCCCGGCGGCGGCGTTCCGGCCGGCGACTACTTCGTGCAGGTCTGCCCGTTCGAGCCCCCGATGGTCCCCCACACATCGCCCTACAGCTACGCGGGAACGATCACCTTGAACGACTCGCCGACGGCAGGCGTACCGTATCCCCCCAGGTGGCGCGTCTTCCCGGCCAACCCGAGCCTGACCTACGCCTCGGACGACTCCTTCCGCAAGACCTGGTGCTGGGTGACACAGATCACCGGAGTGCCGGTCCCCGGCTGCGACCCCGTGCATCCCCAGAAGCCGGAGCTGAACAACCTGGCGGCGCGGGGACCGTGGGACTACGACTTCCGGCTGAACGTCCCCACCTTCACGACCAAAGGCAACGCGGCGAACACCGCGGAGGCCTGGGGGAGCCCTCTCACCCCGGCGGAGCCCTATCGGCCCGTGAAGAACGACCGGATCTACAACTACCCCTGGACCAACGTCTGGTTCACGAGCAAGTGCTTCACGCCCTTTGTCCCCGGGGTGAGCCACGACATCAACCCCGCCATCGTGAACCTCTTCTCGGGGCACAACCGCATGCACGACTGGTCCTACTTCCTCGGCTTCACCGAAGCGAACTTCAACGCCCAGAACAACAACTTCGGCAACACGCAACCCGGACCATACCCGGCTGGCCGGGAGTTCGACGAGGAGGTCGGCAACGTCCAGGCCGGAGCGGTTTCCGGTGGGTCTCCGACCTATCTCGGCCGCGACAACGCCAACCAGATCACGTTGAACGACGGCACGCCCCCGATCACGAACCAGTACCTCTTCCAGCCGATCGCGGGCGCCTTCTACTCGCCTTGTGTGGACGGAGACATGGATACGTCCGTTTACGCCCATGAGTACACACACCTGATCTCCAACCGCATGGTCGGCGGCCCCGATTCGTCGATCGGCGGCGACCAGGGTGGAGCGATGGGGGAGAGCTGGTCGGATCTGGACGCGGTCGAGTACCTGAACGAGTACGGCTTCGTCCCGACCAACGGCGAGAACCCGTTCTCCGTCGGCGCCTACGTGACCGGCAACAAGACCGTCGGTATTCGCAACTACTCCCTAGACAACAACCCGTTGAACTACAGCGACGTCGGTTACGACAACGGCGGCGTCGAGGTCCACTCGGACGGCGAGATCTGGAACGCCGTGAACTTCGACGTCCGCAGAGACCTGATCGCCAAGTACAACGCTGCCTTCCCGGCCTCCAACTCGGCGCTCCAGCACAAGTGCGCCGACGGCCTCGACACCCCGGGCCACTGCCCGGGAAACCGCCGCTGGATCCAGATCGTCTACGACGCGTTTCTGCTCATGCAGGCCAGCCCCAGCATGCTCGACGCCCGCGACGCCTATCTCGCGGCCGACCTGATGCGGGCGACCGGCACCCCGAATGCGGAGTACCCGTCCAACCAGAAGGAGCTTTGGAGGTCCTTCGCGCGGCGAGGATTCGGGTTCTTCGCCTCGAGCAGCAGCGGCGGATCCGATGACCCCGACCCCATCCCCAACTTCGAGTCCCTTCCCTCGCCGGACCTGGAGCTCGAGAAGACGGTCACGTTCCACGCGTTCGCGGCGGACGAAGGAAACGCGCCCATCCCGACCGCCAGGATCTACGTCGGAAAGTACGAGAAAGACGCGGTTCCAATCGCGGACACGATCGCGGCCACGCCTCTCACCGACACCGCGAAGTTCGTCACCGGGCTCTATGAGTTCCTCGTGGTCGCGCCCGGCTACGGCCACGTCCGGTTCCCGCGCTTTCTGACGGCCGGCGGCTCGCTGACGATTCCCGTTTTCATGGCGACGAATCGCGCCTCGCTCACGAAGGGCGCGGTCGCAACCGGTACCGGTACGGACGTCAGCAACCTGATCGACGACACCGAGAGCTCGAACTGGGTCGGCGGCCCGCCGGCGACGGGGCTCGAGGGAGTCATCGTGGATCTGCAGGGAGGCGTTCAGAGCGTCAAGAAGGTGAACGTCAGCGCGATGCTGAATCCCGCAAGCGGTGGACGATTCACGGCCCTGCGGGGATTTGCGATTCAGACCTGCACGGCCGGCGGCCTCGTCACTTGCTTGCTTCCGACCGACTTCACGACCATCTTCACGAGCCACTCCAACGCCTTCCCGGGTGTCATTCCGCGGCCTGCCGCGCCGGATCTGATCCTCCGCAGCTTCACGGTCCCGACGACCAACGCAACCCACGTCCGTTTGAAGGTCATCACGAATCAGTGCACGGCTACTGGCACGGGATTCCGCGGCGAGCAGGACAACGATCCCCTGAACGCAACCGACTGCGTGACGGCGTCGACGTCGGACAACAACGTCCGTGCGGCCGAGCTCCAGGTCTTCACGAGCACCCCGGCGCTTCCGCCGCAGGATCCCGCGGTGGTCTTCGCGATGACGGCCCCGACCGCCGTCTCCCGCAATGCGAACGTGACCTACAACATGAGCTACACGAACGCCGGCCCGGCGGCTTCCTCCAATGCGCGGGTCACGGACGTCCTCCCCGCAGGTCTCCAGTTCGTGTCGGCTTCGAACGGCGGGGTCTACAACTCGTCGACCCGGACCGTGAGCTGGGCTCTGGGAACGGTCAACGCGGGGTTCTCGGGAACTCTGACCCTGACGGCGAAGGTCATTGGATCGGTGGGCTCCACGATCGTGAACCGGGCTGACTACACCGCCGACGCGACGACCGCGACGCCCGCGGTCGCGGTGACCACGGTCGCTCCTTAAGTCTTGGCGGTTTTCACCCACGCCTCCGGGCCTCAGTGGCCCGGAGGCACTTTTTTTGGCTGCAACCGCGAACGGTACACTGCGGCTGGATGAAGGCCGCTCTCGTCCAGCTCGACATCGCGTGGGAGGACGTCGCCGAGAATCACCGGCGCAGCGCCGCCCTGCTCGAGCGAGCCGCCCGCGAGGGCGCGAAGCTCGCGGTCCTCCCGGAGATGTTCTCAACGGGCTTCTCGATGAGCCCGGACCGGGTCGCGCAGCCCGTTGGCGGGGCCAGCGAACGGTTTCTCACGGAGAGAGCGCGCGCCTTGCACCTCTGGCTCATCGCGAGCATCCCGGAAAGGGGGGAGGGGAGGCCGCGCAACGTGGCGCTCGTCGTGTCGCCTCGGGGCGAGGTCACGCGCTACGCGAAGATCCACCCGTTCTCCTTCGCCGGAGAAGACCGCGAGTACTCGGGCGGCGACCGCATCGTGACGGTCGAGATCGAGGGACTCCGCGTGACCCCCTTCATCTGCTACGACCTGCGTTTTCCCGAGCCGTTCCGGCTGGCGGCCGAGGTGACGGACGTCTTTGCGGTCGTCGCGAACTGGCCGGAGCGCCGCGAGTCGCATCGCCGCGTGCTCCTCCAGGCGCGGGCTATCGAAAATCTCGCCTTCGTCCTGGGAGTCAACCGCGCGGGCGAGGGGGACGGCGTGCGCTACGCCGGAAGGTCCGTGGCGTTCTCTCCCTGGGGAGAGGTCCTCGCCGAAGCGGCGGACGGCGAGGACGTCGTCTTCTGCGAGCTCGACGCGACGGAGGTCCGGGAAGCGCGGGAGCGCTTTCCGGTCTTGAAGGATCGCCGCCCCGAGTCGTACCGGCTCGACCGCTGACCACGACGCCCGAACTACACTCGTCCCGTCCGGAAATGCTCGTTCTTCTCCCGCTCGCCGCAGGCGCGCTGCTCGCGGTCCTCGCCCGCCACTGCCGCGGACCGGAGGGTGGAGACGCGCGCGACGCTCTCCTCTTCGGAGCGGCCGGTGCCGGCGGGATGGCCGTTTTCTCGGCCGAGCTCGTCGGCGCCCTCGGGCTCCTCCGCCGGGGCCCGATCGCGCTGGCCTGGGCCGCTGTCGTGCTCGCCGCCCTCGCCGGCCATCTCGCGCGGAAGAGAGCGGGCGTCGCGCCGGCTCCTTCCGGCGCGGACGCGGGTCGGCAGGAGAAGGCGCCGCCGGTGCTCCTGGCGGGCGCGATGGGGCTCTTCGCGCTGGTTCTCGCGACCGCGGTCTTCGCGCCCCCCAACACGTGGGACGCGCTGACCTATCACCTGCCGCGCGTCGCGCACTGGATCCAGAACG
>JBDTXY010000222.1:0-5165 GCA_040005945.1 Acidobacteriota bacterium | reverse complement strand
CTCGTTGGCCTACAGCAAGGTCATCGAGCTGTTTCCCGCCGGCGGAGGGGGCTATCTCGTCGCGACCAAGCTGCTGGGATCCAAGCTCGGCCTGGTATCGGGTTGCGCGCTGGTCGTCGACTACGTCCTGACGATCTCGATCTCCATCGCGTCCGGGTGCGACCAGGTCTTCAGTCTCCTTCCCCCGGGCTGGCACCGGTTCAAGTTCTCGACGGCAGTTTTCGTGACCGCCGTCTTAATCGTGTTGAACCTCCGCGGGGTCAAGGAGAGCATCCAGGTCCTGGTTCCGGTCTTCCTGCTCTTCATCGGTATGCACGTCCTGCTCATCGTGACGACGGTGGTGGGCCACCTGATGCAGCTTCCCACCATCTTCACGGAGGCGGCGCACGAAGCCGGCACAACCGCCAGCCAGCTGGGTTGGATCCCGCTGCTTCTCATCATGATGCGGGCGTATTCGCTGGGCGGCGGCACTTATACCGGGATCGAGGCCGTTTCCAATAGCGTCCAGGTCCTTCGCGAGCCTCGGGTCCCCAACGCGAAGCGGACGATGCTGTACATGGCCGTCTCCCTATCCTTCACGGCCGGAGGCATCATCCTGGGCTATCTGTTGGTGGGGGCGCGGCCCCACCCGGGCCGAACCATGAACGCCGTATACGCGCAGAGCGTTTTCGGCAGCTGGACGGTGGCGGGAATGCGCATCGGCCCGGTCTTGGTCGCGCTGGCTCTGGTCTCCGCGGGCGCGTTGCTGTTCGTGGCCGCGCAAACCGGTTTTCTCGCCGGCCCGCGCGTGCTGGCCAACATGGCCGTCAATTCCTGGGTGCCGCGCCGCTTCGCCCAGCTGTCGGACCGCCTGGTCACCAACAACGGAATCTGGCTGATGGGCCTGGCCGCGCTGGGCACGCTGATCTACACGCGGGGCTCGGTGTCGCGGCTGGTCGTCATGTACTCGATCAACGTGTTCCTGACCTTCAGCCTCACGCTGCTCGGAATGGTCCGTCACTGGGTACTCTGCCGCGGCCAGGCGGACTGGAAACGCAACATCCTCCTGCACGGAACCGGCCTGGTGCTCTGCAGCGTGATCCTCTGTGTGACGGTCTTCGAGAAGTTCCAGGACGGCGGGTGGCTCACGGTGGTCGTGACGGCGTCGTTCGTCGCGCTGGCCTTCATGGTACGGCGCCACTACGCGCGAATCCGCGACGCGATGCGGCGGATCGACGAGACGCTGCTCCAGGTGCCGGTCCGCCCGCACGCGCCCGTGGAGGCGACGGTCGCCACGGGCGAGCCGGTGGCCGTGATGCTGGTCAACGGCTTCACCGGCATGGGCGTGCACACGGTCCTCTCCGTCCAGAACCTGTTTCCGCATCAGTTCAAGAACTACATGTTCGTATCGGCGGGAATCATCGACTCGGAAAACTTCAAGGGGGCCGCCGAGATCGAGGCGCTGAAGAAACAGACCGAAGCGGACCTCCAGAAGTACGTGACGTTCGCGCACCGCCTCGGCTTCCGCGCCGAGTACCGCTACGACATCGGGACCGAAGCCGTCGAAGAGGTCGTGACGCTTTGCGACGCCGTCCAGAAGGAGCATCCCCGGTCGATCTTCTTCCTGGGCCAGCTCGTCTTCGAGAACGACCGCTTCTATTACCGGTTCCTCCACAACGAGACGGCCTTCGCCATCCAACGGCGCCTGCAGTTCGCCGGGCTCCAGGCCGTCGTCCTTCCGATCCGCGTGCTGGATCAGCGAAAGAAGAGCAAGAAAGTCACTCAGGCCGCGTAGCCGTGCCCAGGACGCTCAAGGAAATCCTGATCGGGGAGGCCAAGGACCCCGTTGATCCTGGCGTCTTCCACCAACTGACGCTGGCCGCCTTCCTGGCCTGGGTCGGCCTGGGCGCCGACGGCCTCTCCTCCTCCGCGTACGGCCCGGAAGAGGCGTTCAAGGCGCTGGGCTCGCACGCGTACCTCTCCGTTTTCCTGGCCTTGATGATCGCCGGCACCGTTCTGATCATCTCGGCCTGCTACAGCAAGGTCATCGAGCTCTTCCCGGGCGGCGGCGGCGGATATCTGGTCGCGACGAAGCTGCTGGGCCCCCGTTTCGGAGTCGTGTCGGGATGCGCCCTGATCTTCGACTACGTCCTGACGATCTCGACCTCCGTGGCGTCGGGAGTCGATCAGATTTTCAGCTTTCTGCCCGAGGCCTGGAACGGGAACCGTTTCGTGCTCAAGATCGCGATCCTGGGAGCCCTCGTGCTGTTGAACCTTCGGGGGGTCAAGGAAAGCGTGCAGGTGCTGGCTCCCATCTTCCTCCTGTTCATCGGAACCCATGCCCTGATGATCGTCGTCACGCTGATCCGGCACGGCGCGCAGCTTCCCGGTGTCTACCTCGGCGCGATCCACGAGGCGCGCGCGAGCGCCTCGAGCCTCGGAATGCTGCCGATGCTCTTCATCATCCTGCGCGCCTACTCGCTGGGCGCCGGCGCATACACCGGCATCGAGGCGGTCTCCAACGGCGTGCAGATCCTGCGAGAGCCCCGCGTGGCCAACGCGAAACGCACGATGCTCTACATGGCGGTTTCCCTCGCGTTCATGGCCTCCGGCATCATCCTGGGGTATCTGCTGACGGGGGCCCGGCCGCATCCCACCAAGGTCATGAACGCGATCCTGGCGGAGAACGTGTTCGGCGGGTGGCAGGTGGGCGGCTTCGCGATCGGACACGTTCTGGTCGTCGTCACGCTGGCCGCCGCCGGCTCGATCCTGTTCGTGGCCGCGCAGACGGGTTTTCTCGACGGGCCGCGGATCCTGGCCAACATGGCCGTGGACTCCTGGGTTCCCCGGCGCTTCGCGCAGCTTTCGGACCGATTGGTCACGAACAACGGGATCTGGCTGATGGGCTGGGCGGCGGCCGCGACGCTGATGTACACGGGAGGATCGGTCTCGAGCCTGCTGGTCATGTACGCGATCAACGTCTTCGTGACGTTCAGCCTGACCCTCATCGGCATGACCCGGCACTGGTGGCAGCAACGCAAGCAGGATCCCGCGTGGAAGAAGGGGTTCCTCCTGCAGGGCGCGGGCGCGGTGCTCTGCGTGGCGATCCTCTGCGTCACCGTCTACGAGAAGGCATTCGAGGGCGGCTGGATGACGATCGTGGTGACGGCGTTCCTGGTCGCCCTCGCCTTCGCGATCCACAAACATTACGCCCGCGTCCGCGAGCAGCTGCGCAGGCTGGATGACCAGATGCTGGCGATTCCGGTGCGGCCCCACCCGCTGGAACCCGGCCAGATCGATCGCGAAGAGCCGGTCGCCGTCATGCTGGTCGCGGGCTTCTCGGGCCTGGGCGTCCACACGGTCCTCTCCGTCCAGACGCTCTTCCCCCATCTCTACAAGAGCTATCTCTTCGCGTCGGTGGGCGTGATCGATTCGGCGAATTTCAAGGGGCATTCCGAAGTCGAGGCCCTCAAGCAACACACGATCGAAGATCTCGAGAAATACGTCGCGTACGTGCGCAAGCTGGGATTCAAGGCCGACCACCGGTTCCAGATCGGCACCGAGGCCGTGGAATCGGTCGTGGAGCTCTGCGAGGAGGTCCAGCGCGAATTTCCGCGCTCGATCTTCTACTTGGGGCAGCTCGTGTTCGAGAACGATCGGTTCTACTACCGCACCCTCCACAACGAGACGGCATTCGCGATCCAGCGCCGCCTCCAATTCGCCGGTTTGCAAGCGGTGGTCTTGCCCATCCGCGTGCCGTCGCCCCGCAAGCCGTTGCGCAAAGCCTCATGAACTCCTGAGGATCGCCGCACCTGGCATCCACCTTGCTCTGAGGAACGGCTCCGGCGCTGATGGTTGCGTCGGAGAGGAGGATCCATGCGTCTTTCCCGGCTTTCCCTGTTCCTGATCGCGCTGCCGCTCGTCGTGCTCTCTGGAATCGTCTCGTGCAAGAACAACGACACCACGACGGCGCCGGGGGCAATCGCCAGTCTCACCGTCGACTCTCCGGACACCGCCGCTTCGGGCCAGAGCTTCGACGTCTCCGTCACTGCCTTGAACATCGGCGTCAACAACATTCAGAACGGGCATGTGGACGTCACGTTTCCGGCTCCCCTCACGGTGAGCGGGGTGAACCCGTCCGCCGGTACGACGGCGACGTTCACGGAATCGACCGTGAGCTGGTCGCTGGCCACGCTCGACGCGAACACCAGCTCGATCCTGCACGTCACCGCGAGCGGGACGCTGCCGGCGGGATCGCCGCCCCTGACGCTGACGATCACGGGCACTCTGACGGCGACCGGGATCAACGCGGGTGACGCCGTCTCGCAGGACACGGTCGTCTTGAACCCCTAGGTCCCCCGCGCAGAGGGTCCGAGCCCCTCCCCTATTCCGAGCGCAGGGCGCGCGTCATGAGGCGGTCGACGGCGTCGCGCGGCGCGACGTCTTCGTAGAGAACCTGGATGACGGCGTCCGCGATCGGGGCCTCGGCGTGGGCCCCGGCGGCCAGCTTGGGAACGGCGCGACAGGTTCGCACCCCTTCCGCGACTTCGGGAAGCTCCGTCAAGACCTCCAGCAGGCTCCGTCCGCGGCCGATCTGCTCTCCCACGAACCGATTCCGCGATTGCTGTCCGGTGCACGTCAGGAGCAGATCGCCGATGCCCGCCAGGCCGTGGACGGTCCGGTCCTGACCGCCGTAGCCGCGCACGATGCGTCCGATCTCGGTTAAGCCGCGAGTGACCAGGGCCGCCAGCGTGTTGTGGCCGAATCCCAATCCGGACACGATGCCGGCCGCGATTGCCACCACGTTCTTGAGCGCGCCGGCGAGCTCGACCCCGACGACGTCGTCGGACCGGTAGAGCCTCAGGCCTGAGCTCGAGAGGGATCGCTGGATCTCTCCCGCCCACGCGCCGTCGCCCGACGCGACCACGGCGGCCGTGGGATCTCCGCGCGCCACCCCCTCTGCGAACGTGGGACCCGAAAGCGCCGCCACGGCGGCTCCCGGATAGCGCTCGAGGACGATCTCCGACATGCGTTTGAGAGAGTCCGGCTCGACCCCCTTGGAGGTGGAGACAAACCGCAGCGACTTTCCATCGCGGTCCGGCATCCGTGCGAGGAGGGGTCGAAGCGCCTCGCAGGGGACGCACAGGAAGATCGTCCGCTCCGAAGCAAAGGCCTCTTCCAGATCC
>JBDTXY010000221.1:0-5171 GCA_040005945.1 Acidobacteriota bacterium | reverse complement strand
TCCGTTGACGCGCGCGATGCTCTGGTTCGAGTTTCGCAAGCTGACCGACGAGGACTTGAAGGCGATCTTTGCGTATCTGCGCTCGCGGCCGCCCGTGAAGCACCGCGTCAGCAACACGGATCCGCCGACCTGGTGCCCGCGCTGCGGCCGCTACCACGGCCTGGGAGAGCTGAACGCGCCCTGACGGCGCAGCACCTACTCGCCGAGACTCGCGAGGTACTCGCGGTCGAACGCCGCCAGCAGGCTCTCGTCCTGGGAGTAGGGCCCGGGCTGGTAGGCGCGTGACGCGATGCCCTGCTGCGCCAGCTCGCACATATGCCAGTCCTGCCGGTTCGTCAGGTCCCAGAGCTCGATGCCGTCGGACGGGTCGAATCCCGGCTCCGCCAGCGCCTCGGGAGGGAAGAGCCAATCGGCCACGATCCGGGTCGCGTCGGCGGAGATCGGAGTGAGCCGCGTCGCCATGACGAAATCGGGCTGCAACGTCAGAAAGGCCGTCGGAAAGATCGAGTAGTAATACACGCGCCGCCGGTCCTCGCCCGAAAGCTCCGCAATCGCCGAACCGCAGAGCCGTCCGCTGGACGTCAGGCTCTCAGTGCCGTCGTTGATCGTCATGTAGCCGCCCAGGACCCCGCCGTCGCGCAGGTTGTTGGCGCCGCTGCGGTAGTGCGAGAGCTTCGCCAACGCCGGGTGCACCGGCGGGCAGTGGTAGCACTCCGAGAAGTTCTGGAAGATCAACTTCCAGTTGGCGCGGACGTCGTATGCGATGCGGCGCGCGGCGCGCAGCTCCGAGAGCCGCCAGGGAGCGAACCGTCCGAGCAGCGGCCGCACCGCGTCTTCCAGCGGCGCCGGCGGATGGGTCTCGAGGTGGACGTAGACGAAGCCTTCCCACTCCGAGACGGCCGCGGCATGGAGCGGGTAGTCGGTCTTCTCGAACCAGGGCACGTCGGCCATGAGGGGCGCGGATCGCAGCGCGCCGTCGAGCTCGTAGGTCCAGGCGTGGTACGGGCACGTGATGCCGCCGGGGAAATGGCCGCGGTCTTCCGAGCACAGACGGGTGCCGCGGTGCCGGCAGACGTTGTAGAAGCCGCGCAGCCGGCCGTCTTTCCCGCGGACCACGATCAGGCTCTCGCGTCCCACGGGCAAACAGGCGAAGTCCCCCGGCTCCGGGACCTCCGCCGCGCGCCCCACGCAGAGCCAGCGCCGTCCGAAAATCCGCTCCTGCTCCGCACCGAACACGGTTTCCGACGTGTAGTACCGGCCGGGCAGCGTGGTCGCCCGCTCGGAGAGGACATGGCCCTGGTAATCCATCGCGGCCAGCGTAAACCCCTCCGCATCCCGCCGGCAAGCCGATAGACTCCCGTTGAGACAAAGAGGAGGTTTCATGCGTCGACGTTTCTCCCGGCGCGACTTCGTCCGCACCAGTGCCGCGGCAGGATTGGCGGCCGCCTCGCCGCGCGCGATCTTCGGCCAGGCGCCCGCGGTCGTCTCCGGCAAAGCGGCCAAGCCCGTGGTCATCTCGTCCGCCAACGGCAACTGGTTCAAGAACGGCGGACCCGTCACGTGCGTCGAGAAGGCCTACACGCAGATGATGCAGGGCGGCGACGTCCTGGACGCGCTGATCGAAGGCGTCAACATCGTCGAGCTGGACCCCGAGGACTACAGCGTGGGCTACGGCGGCGTCCCCAACGCCGAAGGCGTAGTCCAGCTGGACTCCTCGTGCATGCACGGGCCCAAGAAGCGGGCGGGCGGCGTCGCCGCGCTGGAGGGCGTGCGCACGCCGTCGAAGGTCGCGCGGGAGGTCATGAATCGGACGGACCATCACCTTCTGGTGGGAGCCGGGGCCCAGAAGTTCGCCCGCCAGATGGGCTTCGCGATCGAGGACGATCTCAACACGCCGCTCTCCCGCAAGCTGTGGCTGGAATGGAAACAGCGGACGGACCCGGGCCACTTTCCCACCGAGAAAGACCGCGAGATCGCGTCGCTGGACGCGGTGCGGCAGATGGCCCGGGAGGGCCTGATCTCCTCGCGCCACATGTACGGGACGATCAACTGCGACGGGATCAACGCGAAGGGCGAGATCTGCGGCGTGACCACGACGTCCGGGCTCTTCTTCAAGGTTCCCGGCCGGGTGGGCGACTCGCCGATCCTGGGAGCCGGCGTCTACGTGGACGGCGACGTCGGCGCGGCGGGCTCGACCGGACGCGGCGAGGCGAACCTCTACGGGCTCTCCTCGTTCCTGATCGTCGAGAACATGCGCCGCGGGATGCATCCCAAGGACGCCGGGATGGATGCCCTGAAGCGCATCCGCGCCCGCACGGTCGAGAAGCGGCTCCGCAATAAGAACGGCGATCCCGGCTTCAACATCAACTTCTACGCGTTGAACGCCAAGGGCGAGTTCGCGGGAGTCGCGATGTACGGCGAGGACGTCGAAGAGAAGGGCTGGGCCGGCGAGAAGGGCCGGGCGGTCCGCTTCGCGGTCTGCGACGAGAAGGGCCCGCGCTCGGTCCCCGTCGAGGGGCTGATCCCCGGGACGCCAGCGGGGGCGTAGCGACTGGAGAGCTCCTCGGATGTACTGGGCGGATCCCGGCGCCCACGCCTGGGACGAGATCTGGATGAATCATCCGGCTGTGCGCGCCGCGATCAACCGGCGCGTTACGGGAAATCCGCAGCTCTGGCCGATCGCCTGGCTGCGCGAGGTGGTGGACCGTCAGGTTCCCTTCGCGCGCGTCCTCTCCATCGGGTGCGGGCTAGGCGCCTTCGAGCGCACGCTCGTGGAATTGGGCATCGCGAGCCACATCTCCGGGATCGACGCGAGCGCCGAGATGATCCAGCGCGCGCAGGAGTCGGCCGCTGAATCGGGGATGGCGCAGCGCATCTCGTATTTCGCCTCCGACGCCCGGGACTTCCTGGGCGGCGCGCGAGACTTGGACGCTGTCTTCTTCCACGCCTCGCTTCACCATTTCGACAGGTTATCGGATCTCCTGCGTCTGGTCCGGGAGGCCCTTGCGCCTCGCGGGATCCTTTATCTAGACGAGTTCGCGGGCCCGGCCCGAAACGAATGGACGTGGCGGCATCTGTTGCGCTGGAATGCCGTCTACTGGGGTTTGCCGCGGACCGTGCGGCGCACCCGCATCGTGCGACGGCCGATCAATCGCGTGGATCCCACGGAGGCCATCGCGTCGTCTGGGATCTTGCCGGCCGTGGCGGAGCACTTTCGCGTTCTTATCCGGCGCGACTACGGAGGAAACCTGCTCGCGCCGATCTACCCCAGCCTGCTTCGCCCGGATCAGCCGGGAGGGCCGTCTGCGGCTGAGTTCGACGTCGCGATCGAGGCACTTCTCGCGCGTGAGGAGGTCCTTCTGCGCCGCGAGTCCGGCTTCAATACCGTCGTCGTCGCTGAGCCCAGGCTAAGAGCTGACAGCTGATGGCTGACAGCTGAATGGCCGCCTACTTCGGCAGGTACTCCTTCGGGATCGGATTGTCCTTGGACTCGTCCGTCCAGATCGCGTTGGCGATCCACCACCGTTTTCCGTCCCAGAACAGCTCGATCGAATTGATGCCGCGCGCGATGATCGGGCCCTTCTCGGTTCGGCGGGATTCGTAGGTGCTCCAGACGTGGGCGATCGGGCCGAACCGCTCCGAGACGCGGTGGATCTCCTGCTCGAAGAAGCCGCGCGCGGCCATTCCGTCGGCGCCGTCGACGTAGCCCTGGTGGTCCACGATCCGCGGCACGGGTTTGCCCTCCTTGTCCCAGCCCACGTCGACGAATCGCAGGTCATGGATGTAAAGCGTGCGGTCGCGGCCCCATTCGCGCGGCTTGCCGGCGGGGCCCGAAATGACGTCGTAGTAAGCCTTGACCATCCCGTCGATCGTCGCGACGTCCGCGGCGCGCGGCTCCAACGTCGGAACCTCGACGTGCTTGGGGGCGGCTTGCTGAGCCGCGGCGACTCCCGCAAAGATCATTCCGACCAACGCTGACAACAAGAATTTCTTCACTCGCTCCTCCAATCACAATTCACAATCCACAAATCACAAGTCGTTTCTCAGTATCACTCCCGCATATCCTACGACGCTGCTCGGATCCCCGGTCTCATCCCCGCTGTCGCGCCGCGCGACGACGCGAGCCTCCGTCACGCCCGACGCGCGGGCCGCGAAGAGCAGTGCGGTGGCCGGCAGGAACCCGCACATCGAGATGGATTCCGCCTGGACCGTCGCAAAGAGCCCTTCCGGATCCACGCCCGCGATGCGGTCGAGCGCCATGTCGTCCTTGCGCCGGCCCACGGCGCGGCTCTCGTAGTGGTTCATGTCCGACGAGGCGAGCAGCAGGGGCGGATCTGCCTTTTCTTCGGCGCGAAGCGTCGCCAGCGCCGTCCCGACCTCGCGGCACAGCGCCAGATCCGGCTCGCCCAGGCAGATCGGCACGAACGTCATGCCGGGACGCAGCACCTGGAGGAAGGGCAGCTGCACTTCCAGGGAGTGCTCGCGGCGGTGCGCCTCGGCGTCCTCCCGGAGGCTCCCGCAGAGGGCCAGCAGGCGCTCCGCCAGACGCCGGTCCACGCCGATCTCGCCCAGCGGTGTGCTCCACGCGTCCGAGGGGTCCAACGCGGCCGGAGCGCCGCGGCCGGTGTGGTTGGGGCAGAGGACGACCGCCGCCGCCGGCATCTTCAGCTGCGCGTAGACGGCGCCGGCCACGGGTCCGGAGTAGACGAAGCCGGCATGCGGCACGATCGCCCCGAACGCCGGCTCCGGCGTCGCGTGGGGCGCGAGGTATCGGCGGACGTCGCGCTCCAGGCGCTCCTGCCGCGCATCGTAGAACATGCCCGCGACGGCCGGAACACGGATCGGCATTCCCGGATCCTAGAACGAAACGCGGATGCCGGAGGTCAGTTGACCAGGATCGTCGCCTCCGCGGTCGATCCCGCCAGCTCGACGCGGATGAGGGAAGCGCCGGCGCTCAGGCCCGAGGCCATGCCGGCGGAATCCACGGTCGCCACGGAGGGGTTGGAAGACTTGAAGGCGGCCGACACCGGCCCGATCGCGAGGCCGTCCGGACCGTACGCGATGACCTGGAAGTGCTGGGAATCCCCGACGCGCACCAGCGCGGTGGCGGGGCGGATCTCCAGGCGCGCGATGGGACGCAGGACCACGACGACGTCGCATCCCCCCTGGAC
>JBDTXY010000220.1:0-5190 GCA_040005945.1 Acidobacteriota bacterium | reverse complement strand
GTCATCCCGAGCGACGCGAGGGACCCCTTTCTGATTTCGACATGACTTCTTCCGCTCGGGGTGGACTCCGCGAGGGATCCCGAACTCGATGCGCGACGCCGCACGCCGTCCGACATAGGCTAGAGGTCAGGAGACATCCACCATGCGCCGACTCCCTTCGCTCCTCACCCTCACCTTCGCCGCCCTCGCCGTGTCCGGCATCCTCCGCGCCGCCGATGACGACCTCGAGCGCACCGTCTCGATGATGGCTCGCATCGGCAACGCCAACTCGCCGACCTTCTCGCCGGACGGCAAGACGATCGCCTACGTCACCAACATCAGCGGCTCGCCGCAGGTCTGGACGGTGGACGCGGCCGGCGGCTACCCGAACCAGGTCACGGCGTCCGATGACCCGGTTGGGATCGTGGAGTGGTCGCCCGACGGAGCCTGGCTCGCGTTCTCGCTCGCGCCCGGCGGCGGCATGAACGAGCAGGAGTACCTCGTCCGCCCCGATGGCACCGGCTTAAAGCGCCTGACCGACGGCGGGAAGGAGACGAACCAGCTCGGGCCGTGGTCGCGCGACGGCAAGCTCCTCGTGCTCGGCTCGAACCGCCGCAGCGCCGACGCGGTCGACAGCTACGTCTACGACGTCGCTTCCGGGTCCTCCCGTCTCGTCACGCAGAACCGGGGCATCGGCGCGTTCGAGGACCTGACCGCCGACAAGAAGTTCGCGCTGCTGAACCGCCTCGTCAACCGCGGCAGCAACGACCTCTACCTCGTCGAGGTCGCGACGGGCAAGGAGACCCTCCTGACGCCTCACACGGGACCGGGCAACTTCGAGGGCAAGTTCGCCAAGGATGGCCGCGCCATTTACCTCGGGACCGACACGGGTCGCGACCTTCCCGCGTTCGCGCGCCAGGAGCTGTCCGCAGCGGGCGTGCCCGGAAAGACCACGATCCTGGCGGAGCGCTCGGACGCCGAGCTCGGAACCTTCGAGCTCAACGACGACGGCGCCACGGCCGCGCTGCTGTGGAATGTCGGCGGAAAGATCGACCTCGAGCTGTTCGATCTGCGCACCGGCAAGTCGATCTCGCATCCGGCGACTCCCGCGGAGCTCGTGGGCGGCGTCGAGTTCACGAAGGACGGCAAGTCGATCTGCCTCTTCGCGTTCGGCTCCGCGACGCCGGCCGACATCTGGGTCATGGACGTGGCCACGGGCACCTTTCGCCGCGTGACGAGGAGCCCGCACGCCGGCGTCGACCTGACCAAGCTCATCAAGCCCGAGCTCGTGCGCTTCAAGGCACACGACGGACTCGACCTGTCGGGCTGGCTCTACAAGCCGATTGGAAGTACAGCCGGCACCGCACCCTTCCCGACCGTCCTCTCCTTCCACGGCGGCCCCGAGGGCCAGGAACGGCCCAGCTTCAGCAGCACGTACCAGGCGCTCCTCTCCCGAGGCATCGCCGTCTTCGCGCCGAACGTCCGCGGCTCCGCCGGGTTCGGCAAGAAGTTCGTCAACCTCGACAACGGCGCGCTGCGCTTCGAGGGCGTCAAGGACATCAAGGACTGCGTCGACGCGGCCGTGAAGTCCGGCGTCGCCGACCCCAGGCGCATCGGCATCATGGGCGGCTCCTACGGCGGCTACATGGTGATGGCCGGCCTGACCGAGTACCCGGAGCTCTTCGCCGCCGGCGCGGACCTCTACGGCGTCGTCAACTTCGAGACCTTCTTCAAGAACACGGAACCCTGGATGGCCGCGATCTCCAAGATCGAGTACGGCGACCCCGACAAGGAGGCCGATCTCCTCCGCCGCCTCTCGCCCATCCACAAGGTCGATCGCGTCACCGCCCCGACGATCGTCCTGCACGGCGCCAACGACACCAATGTGCCGGTCGTCGAGGCGGAGCAGGTGGTCGAGAGTTTGAAGAAGCGGGGGATACCGGTCGAGTACGTCCTGTTCCCCGACGAGGGGCACGGCTGGCGGAAGACGCCGAATCGCATCCGCTCGGCGGTCGCGATGACGAAGTGGTTCGAGAAGTATCTGAAGGCGGGTGGGTAGCCGCTGCTCGTCCCGTAGTCATGGGTCGGAGGGGCGGACTCGCCCCGCCCGCTCCTCCCACCCGAGGATGGGCAAGAGGATTGCAACCCCCAACCAGGTTACGAAAGGAGTCTCCAGTGCCACCCATGTCTTCTCTTCCTCTGCCGGCGGGACCCGGAACGACCGCGCCTCTGGCGATCCCGATCCGTGTCGGCTCACCCCGCGTACGTCCACACGTGGTGCCAATCTCCGGCAAGACCGGACTTCTGACCAAGGACGATCTCGTCACGAGCTTCCTGATCGTGTGGCAACCGGCACCGCGGCCGCCGTCTATGTGGGTGAGGGCCCTGCGGGAAGCTCCCTTCGGCACCCAGCTCGTCCGGGCTTGCGACCTGCGCTGGGACGGCAAGTCTCTGTCCGTCGAGCTCGTGAACGAGTCGGACATCGACGCGTTCGCCGCCCAAATGTCCCAGTGGGTCGACTACGCCAACATGCAGATGCTCCAGGGCCAGCAGACTCCATCGGCGCTCGTCCTCAAGGAGGCGCGGCGTCGCGCCCTCGAGATCGAGAACCGGCTGCGGCGATAGCGTCGGTGCTGGGGACACGCTCGCGGACTCGCTTCGCCCTCATTTCTCGGGCCCTGGCTCAGCTCTTCGCCCCCTCTCCCGGCCGCAGGCTAAGGGAGAGATATGATCCGCCCGGCGAAATGAGGTTGGTCGTGTTTCGTCTTGAATGAAGGAGGAGTGTCATGCGTAAGAACCTGCTCATCGCTTCCCTGGCGGCGTGCTGCGCGCTCGTTCTCTCGAGCTCCGTCGCGTTGGCCGCGGAGCATTGGCTCGGCACATGGAAGCTCGACGCCGCGAAATCCAAGTACAGCCCGGGGCCGGCGCCCAAGAGCCTCACCTTGAAGTGGGAAGCGACGGCGGGCGGCATCAAGTTCACAAGCGATGGGGTCGACGCCGAGGGCAAGCCCACCCACAGCGCCTACGTGTCCAAGTTCGACGGCAAGGATGTCCCGTACGAGGGCAATCCGGACGGCGACATGTCCGCGGCGACGAAGATCGACGACAACAGCTACAGCAACACCTGGAAGAAGGGCGGAAAGCCGACCGTCACGGCGAAGGTCGTGGTCTCCGCGGACGGCAAGACGATGACCATTACCCAGACCGGAACGAACGCCAAAGGTGAGGCGGTGAACAACGAAATCGTGTACGTCAAACAGTAGATCGCTCTTTCCAAGAGCCTCATCCGGTCGAATGGGCCCGCGCGTCGCGCGGGCTTATTCTTTTTTCACGGATTCCTTCTGGAGAAAACGCCGTGTCGAAACTGCGCGTCAGTAGCTTCTCCGGGCGAGGGGAGTCAGCTCGGAAATCGGATTCCATCTCCCGCAGCGGCTAGGAGAACGAGGCGTCGTCTCCGATCTCAGCTCCTTGGATCCTTGAAGACCAGCGTCTCTTCACCGCGCGCCGCGAAGAAATCGGGGCACCGAGGGTCCGGCTTGTTCGAGATCCCGCCGTCGGGTTCGCAGAGAACGGCGCCGTTCCGGTCGTAGACCACGCTCCGGATGTCGCAGCAGCGACTGGTCCGGTAGTACACCGTTTCCCCCCGATAGACGTAGCGGTAGATCGTCGTCGGAGGGTTCGTGACCGGCTTGCTCTGGACCTGCGCGATGAGCCGATCGAGCCAGGCCGGGTTGGACGGGGACTCGCTGGGGGCGGTCGCCGGCGGAGACGATGCGCAGGCAAGCATCGTGAGGAGGGCGGCCCGAGAAATCCACTCGCGTCGTCTCATGCGAGCAGAGTAACGCACGAGGCCCGCGCGCAAGAGCTCAGGCCGGGATGGCCGGGGACGCTGAATATCCCTGCGGTCTCCCTAACCTGATCCCCGTCGTCAACGAGCCCGCAGGAACCTGCGCGCTCCGAATCAGAAACCAGCTCTGACCCCAATGGGACTCCGACTCGACACGCGACCAGCGCGAGCAGCTAGTCGCAGCCGAGCGCGAAGGCGAGCGCCGCGCAGACTTCGCCCATGCGACGCGGGCTCAGTTCGGTGAGCCTGCGCCCAAGGCTCTCCTGGCTCACGGTCATCACGTTGTGAAGATTCGCGGCGCAAGGCTGTTTGAGTCCGTCTTCCGGGCCGAGCTCGACCTCCGAGGGCACTCCGCGAATCGTGGAGGTGATCGGCGCCACGGTGACCCGGGAAAGGTAAGCAATCGCGCTCCCGCGCGTGAGGATCAGAACCGGGCGCTCCTTGTCCGGAGGCGGAAAGCGGACGAGGCGAACTTCCCCCCTCTCTATCGGTCCGGCCAATCCGCCACCTGGTCCCACGCCGACGGCTCGTCGATCGAATCGGGATAGCGGGAGTAGCCATCCCGGTCTCGCGCTTCACGGTCCCGCAGCTCCAGCCGCTTCAAGTATGCCCGCAGCGCATCGCGAAAGAGCGCCGATCGGTTGGTCTTGAGCCTGCGGGCCGCCTTATCCGCCGACTTGAGCAGCTCCGCCTCCAGCACGATCTGGATCGTCTCCATGATGTGGAGTCTAGTCCACAGTAGACTCAACAGTCAACGAAGGTCGGAGCTCGGCACTCGCTGACGCCATCCACGTTCTGGCCAGTGGGGCTTGTCCCCAACGAAATCAGAGACGGAGACTGACCCCGATCTGCACCTAACCTGACCCCGTCGTCACCTAGCTCGCAGAAACTCTACCGGTGTCTGAATCCGTAGGCCGCCGACAACGGTCGGAGGGCTAGTCAACGACGGTGATTGAAATCAGCAAAGGACCGACTCCAACTTGCAACTTGTGGCCGCCCGTCGTTCCTCTCCTCAGAAGCTGATCCTTAGAATCGGTCCCCTCGGTCCGACCAGCCACCCCGCGGCCGGGCTCGCGCCGTCGAAGCCCTTCCAGCTCCGCAGACTCTCTGCGGTACGATCAGACAACTTCCCGAACAGCGATGCCACTGCACCAATCCAAGAGCGTAGAGCGTCGCCCCTCCAGAGTTCTTGGTGAGCCCTGGCTCCGCAAGTCAAACGCACTCCTTAGGAGCTGGGGGGCGCTTTGGCAATTGCCACATCTCGAAAAGATCGTTCACGTGGTCGAGAATCCCCGCTTGCGTTCATCGCTCGGTCGATCGCGACCCGACGACCGACTTATAGAGCTGCATCCTGCTCTTAGGAG
>JBDTXY010000219.1:0-5231 GCA_040005945.1 Acidobacteriota bacterium | reverse complement strand
GACGCCCTGCTCGACCCTGGGTCGCCGTTGCTGGAGCTCTCGGCCATGGCGGCGCACGGGATGTACGACGGCGAGGCGCCGGGGGCGGGCCTGGTGACGGGAGTCGGCCGCGTGTCGGGCCGCGAAGTCATGATCGTGGCCAACGACGCCACGGTCAAGGGCGGGACGTATTTTCCGATCACTGTCAAAAAACACCTCCGGGCGCAGGAGATCGCCGAGGAGAACCATTTGCCGTGCCTCTACCTGGTGGACTCCGGAGGCGCCTACCTTCCGCTCCAGGCCGATGTCTTCCCGGATCGGGAGCACTTCGGCCGCATCTTCTACAACCAGGCGCGGATGTCGGCCAAGCGCATTCCCCAGATCGCCGTCGTGATGGGATCCTGCACGGCCGGCGGAGCCTACGTTCCCGCCATGTCCGACGAAGCGGTCATCGTGCAGGGGACGGGCACGATCTTTCTGGCCGGCCCGCCGCTGGTGAAGGCGGCCACCGGAGAGGACGTCACGGCCGAGGACCTGGGCGGCGGCGACGTCCACACCCGCATCTCGGGCGTGGCGGACTACCTGGCGCAAGACGACGCCCATGCGCTCGAGATCGCGCGAGCCCTGGTGGGCAACCTGGGTACGTCCAAGACGCTGCCGCCGGATCTGGCCGAGCCGGAGGAACCGGCTTACGATTCCCGGGAGATCTACGGCATCCTGCCGCGGGATCTGCGCAAGCCCTACGACGTCCGCGAGATCATCGCGCGGCTCGTGGACGGATCGCGCTTCGAAGAGTTCAAGGCCCGGTACGGCACGACTCTGGTGTGCGGCATCGCGCGTCTGTCGGGATTTCTGATCGGCGTGGTGGCCAACAACGGGATCCTCTTCTCGGAGTCGGCCCTCAAGGCCACGCACTTCATCCAGTTGTGCGCACGCCGCAAGATCCCGCTGCTGTTTCTCCAGAACATCATGGGCTTCATGGTCGGCAAGGACTACGAGCGCGGCGGCATCGCCAAGGACGGCGCCAAGATGGTGCACGCGGTCGCCAACGCGGCCGTGCCCAAGCTGACCGTGATCATCGGGGGATCCTTCGGCGCCGGCAACTACGGGATGAGCGGGCGGGCTTACGGCCCGCGCTTCCTCTTCACGTGGCCCAACGCCCGGATCTCGGTCATGGGGGGACCCCAGGCCGCCTCGGTGCTGTCCACCGTCAAGCAGGATCAGCTGGCCCGCGCGGGCAAGCCGGCGATGACGCCGGCGGAGGTCGCGGAGTTCGAACGCCCCACGCTGGAGAAGTACGAAGCCGAGGGCCATCCCTTCTACGCGACGGCGCGGCTCTGGGACGACGGCGTCCTGGATCCGGCGCAGACCCGCGCCGCCCTTTCGCTGGCGCTCTCGGCCGCGTACAACGCGCGGGTTCCGGAGACGGAATTCGGCGTGTTCCGGACGTAGCGGCATGCTCGCCCTGGCCCTGCTCCTGCTCGCGCTTCCTTCGGCCTCCGCTCCTCTATCGTTCCACCTGCGCGTGGAGGGCCAGAAGGAGCTGCGGGCCACGATCTCGGGCGCCGCGGCGGACCTGCCTCCGGGGGTGTTCCGCGGGACGATCGCGTTGAACGGCTCGCCGTCGGAGATGCCGGTCGCGGGAACCGTCGAGCACAAGGACGGCCAGTGGCGGCTGCCTCTGATCGTGCGATACGCGGATGTGCCGGCCGACTGGGCCGACCGCTTCCGGACGGAGACCTTCACGTACCGTTTGCGCGGGGCCGTGGGGACCGCCCCGATCCGCGAATGGACCGGGACGCAATCCTGGAAGGGCGTCGAGGTCGAGTCGGACCAGCAGACCGGAGCCGAGTTCCTGCAGCTCCAAAATGTGCAGATGACCGAGCTCTCCCTGTTCTCGAGCGAAGCCGAGGCGCAGTTGGCGATCCTCAATCCTCTGGGTTTCCCGCTCCGGATCGCGCAGACGGAGTACCGCCTCATCGTCAACGGACAGGAGGTCGGGGAGGGATCGACGCACGGAATGATCCTGCACCCCGCCCAGAAGAACGTGCTCTCGCTTCCGATCGAGATCGATCACTCGGCCCTGCTCTCGGCGGCGGGCAAGGCCCTGCTTTCGGGCGGCGAGATCGCCGTCCGTCTGCACGGCAGTCTGGTCGTCCGTCTCAAGGGAGGAGATCTGACGGTGCCCCTGGATCTTTCGGGGCACTTGCAGAACGGGTCATGAGCGGCGAGCCCTTCACCCATCTGCGCTCCGAGAGACGAGGGGCGGTGGCGTCCATCGTCCTGGCCCGGACGGAGGTTCGCAACGCCTTCGACGACGTCCTGATTGCGGAGCTCACGCGCGCGTTCCGGGACGCCGCGGAGAGCCCGGACGTGCGCGTCGTCGTGCTGTCGGGAGACGGGCCCACGTTTTGCGCCGGCGCGGATGTGTCCGGGATGCGCCGGGCCGGAGGCTATTCCCGCGAACAGAACGAAGCCGATGCCGAACGCATGGCGCGAATGCTCCTGGCGATCGACACGTGTCCGCATCCGGTGATCGCGCTGGCGCACGGCGCCGCGATCGGCGGGGGCGTCGGGCTGGTGGCCGCCGCGGACATCGCCATCGCGGCCGAGGGCACGGTGTTCTCCCTGGCCGAGGTTCGGCTGGGGATCCTGCCGTCGGTCATTTCCCCGTACGTGCTGCGGGCGATCGGGCCGCGGTTCGCCCGCGACGTGTTCTTAACGGGCGACCGTTTCGACGCGCGCGAGGCGTGGCGCATGGGGCTCGTGCACCAGGTCGTCCCGGCGGCGGAGCTGGCCGCCGCGGGGGATCGAAAGGTCGCCTCGCTGCTGCGTTCGGGACCCGAGGCGGTCGGTGTGGCCAAGCGGCTCATCGAGCAGGTCCGCCGAATGGGGCCCGAAGAGGCGCTGCCTCTGACGGTCCGGACGATCGCGCAGCGGCGGGCCTCTGAGGAAGCGAAGGAAGGCCTGACGGCGTTTCTGGAGAAGCGCAAGCCGTCGTGGGACTCGGAGAGCAAAGAATGAAGGGAACGCAGCGGCGCTTGGTGTGCCCCCAATGCGGGAAGGGATTCTTCGCGTGGCGGCCCGACGATCTGCCGGGGGCGCAGGTGAAGTGCTATTTCTGCGGTCATCAATTTCAGGACGAGGCGGCCCGGCGTCCGCCGCTGGAGCCCCCGAAACCCGCTCCCGCCCCCGCGGCGCCGGCTCCGCCCGCGGCCGCCGCGCCGATTCCCGGTTCCGGCGACAAACCCGCACCCTGAAAGGAGCGTCATGTTGCCCAAGGCTTTGCGGCTGGCCGCCGGCGCTCTGGCCGTCTGCGCCGGCGCGGCCGCCCAGACCGATTCGACGGCGGCGCTGATCCAACGGTTGACCGGGCCGTCTTCCCGGCTGGAGGCCGACCTCCGGGTCCTGACGGATGAGATCGGCGGACGCGTCACGGGCAGCGAGGGCTACGAGCGGGCCTTGCGCTGGGGCATCGATGCGTTCCACCGGGCCGGCGTGGATTCGGTTCGCCTCGAGAGCTATCCCGCGCCCGCTAAATGGGAGGCGGTCTCCGCGTCGGCGTCCGTGATCGAGCCGTGGGAGTTTTCGGTCCGCGTGGCCTCGTACGCTCTGGCGCCCTCGACCTCGGGGCCACTGATCGCACCGCTGGTGGACGCGGGCCATGGCCGCGAGGCGGACTTCGAGAAGCTCGGGGCCCTGGTCCGCGGCGCCGTCGTCCTGGTGCAAACCGATCCGATGCTGTCCTTCGAGGATCTGTTTGCCGAGTATCTGGCGGCGCCGGACATCATGCATGCGGCGGTGGCGCGGGGCGCCGCGGCGATCGTGTTCCAGTCGACCCGTCCCCGCGGTTTGCTGTACCGGCACACGATCACCTGGGGCCCGATCGCCCCGATTCCGATGGCGCAGATCGGCCGCGAAGACGGCCTGCGGCTGGCGCGGCTGATGGCGGCGGGCCGCGCGCTGAAGATCCGCCTGGATCTCCAGAACCGCGTCGGCGGCGCGTGGCAGCCGTCCAACGTCGTGGCCGAGATTCGGGGAACGGAAACGCCCGAGGAGATCGTGCTCCTGGGAGCGCACCTGGATTCCTGGGACCTGGGGACCGGGGCGCTGGACAACGGCGTCAACTGCGCGCTGGTCGTGGACGTGGCCCGCGCGATCGCGGCGGGGCCGCGTCCCAAGCGCACGATCCGCTTCGTCCTGTTCACGAGCGAGGAGACAGGACTGCTGGGCTCGCTCGGCTACGTGCGCGCCCACCGCGACGAGATGTCGCGGCACGTCGCCGCGGTCATTCACGACATCGGCGACGGGAAGATCGTGGGCTATTTCACCAACGGCCGGCCGGAGCTGGATGCCCCTCTGAAGACCATCCTGGCGCCGGTCGCGTCGCTGGGCGCCGCGGGGACCAAGGATGAGGCGCTGCTGGGAACCGACAATTTCGACTTTCTCCTGGAAGGGGTGCCCAACCTCGTGGCCGACCAGGAGACGGCCCGCTATCTGGCCGACTACCATGCCGCTTCGGACACGTTCGACAAGATCGACGCGGATCTGGCGCGTCAAAACGCGGCGGTGGCCGCGGTGGCCGTTCTGGGCATCGCCAATGCACGGTCGCGCCTGGGCCCGCGGCAAGACCGCGCGCAGGTCCAGGGCGTGCTGGAAGCGGGCAAGCTCGACGCGCAGATGAAGACCTACGGCCTGTGGAGCGACTGGGAAACCGGGAAGCGGGGACGGGAGAAATGATTCTCCCGTGTCATTGCGAGGAGCGCCGCGAGGAGGAAGCCCTTCCTGGCGACGGTCCGATTTCGAAAGGGATCCCTCGCTCCGCTCAGGATGACGGGGCGCGATGAAGCGTCTCTTGATCGCCAACCGGGGGGAGATCGCCGTGCGCGTCGCGCGCACTGCCCGCGAGATGGGCATCGAGGCCGTCGCCGTGTACGCGGATGCGGACTCCGACGCCTTCCACGCGCGCCAGGCGGACCGCGCCGTGTCGCTCGGCCCGGGTTCCGTCGCGGACACGTATCTCTCCATCCCGCGGCTTCTGGAGGCCGCCGCCGCGACGCAGAGTGACGCGGTCCACCCCGGCTATGGATTTCTCTCCGAGAGCGCGGCGTTCGCGCGGGCGGTGGTCGGCGCCGGATTGACCTGGGTGGGCCCTCCCCCCGAGGCGATCGAGGAGATGGGCGGGAAGCTTCGGGCGCGGGCGCGCATGGAGGCCGCCGGCGTCCCGGTGACGCCCGGGTCCCGGGCGTCGG
>JBDTXY010000218.1:0-5274 GCA_040005945.1 Acidobacteriota bacterium | reverse complement strand
CCGCATGCGCTGGTCCGCCTACTTCCTCCAAACCGTCCGGGAAGTTCCCGGCGACGCCGACGCCGTTTCGCACATCCTTCTCTCCCGGGCCGGCATGATTCGGCGCGTGGCGGCCGGCATCTACTCGTTGACGCCGCTGGGGCTTCGATCGCATCGGAAGACCGAGGCGATCGTGCGCCAGGAGATGGACAAGGCGGGGGCGCTGGAAGTCGAGCTCCCGATCCTGCAGCCGCGCGAGCTCTGGGAGCAGAGCGGTCGTTGGACGCGATACGAGCAGGAGCAGATCCTCTTCCACTTGAAGGACCGCAAGGAAGGCGAGTACTGCCTGGCCCCCACCGCGGAGGAGGCCGTCACGATGATGGTGCGCATGGGCGTGACTTCGTACCGTCAGCTTCCCTTCACCCTGTACCAGATTCGCACCAAGTTCCGCGACGAGATCCGGCCGCGGTTCGGACTGATGCGCGGGCGCGAGTTCCTGATGTACGACGGCTACTCCTTCGACGCCGACGCCGCCGGACTCTCTCGCTCCTACGGGAAGCAGGACGCGGCGTACCGCAAGATCTTCCAGCGCTGCGGGCTCGACTTCACGGTCGTGGAGGCGGATTCGGGCGCGATCGGCGGCACCGCCTCGCAGGAGTTCATGGTCCTGGCGGAGACGGGGGAGGACGCGGTCGTGCGGTGCCCCTCCTGCGGCTACGGGGCCAACCTCGAGAAGGCGCAGACGGGCGCCCGCCCGGTGCCCTGGAAAGACGAAACCGAGACTCCCATGGTCGAAGTCTCGACTCCGGGTAAGGGCGGCATCGAGGACGTCGTCGCGTTCCTGGGCATCACCGCCTCCCGGATGATCAAGTGCCTCGTCTACGACACGGAGAAGGGCTTCGTGGTGGCCCTGCTCCGCGGCGACCTGGACGTCAACGAGGTGGCGCTCAAGAACGCGTTGAAGGTGGATCACCTGGCGCTGGCCTCCGAGGAGAACGTCGAGAAGGCCACGGGAGCTCCGGTCGGATACGTCGGTCCCCACAAGCTGCCGAGCGCCACGGTGCGCGTGGTCGCCGACGAGTCGATCCGCGACGCGGTCAACGCCGTCACCGGAGCGGGCCGGCGCGACTGGCACGTGGCCGGGTTCGTCCAGCGGCGCGACGCGCAGGTCCATGAATGGGCGGTCTTCGCGGCCGCGCGCGCCGGGGACCCCTGCATGCGCTGCGGCCACCCCCTCGAGATCGCCCGCGGCATCGAAGTCGGCCACATCTTCCAGCTCGGCACCAAGTACTCGACGGCGTTGAAGTGCGAGTACACCGACGAGAAGGGCGAAGCGCGGCCGGTCGTCATGGGGACCTACGGGATCGGCGTGGGGCGGACGATGGCGGCCGCCGTCGAGCAGCACCACGACGCCGATGGGATCGTTTGGCCGCTGGCGCTGGCGCCGTTCGAGGTGGCCCTGGTCTCGCTGAACCCGGCCGACGAGAACACACGCCGCGAAGCCGACGCGCTGTACGAGGCGCTGGCGGCCTCCGGCGTGGACGTCTTCTACGACGACCGGGACGAGAGGCCGGGCGTGAAGTTCAAGGACGCCGACCTGATCGGCTTCCCGATCCGCGTCAACGTCGGCGGGCGCGCGTTGAAGGACGGCAACATCGAGATCATCGCGCGGCGGGACAAGAGCGTGCGGCAAACCGCCAAGGCCGACGCCGTCGGCGCCGTGCAGGCGCTGCGCGCCGAGCTCTCCGGCGTCTGATGCGCCGCGTCACGCGCGAAGAAGCGCTCGACTACCACTCCCGCGGGCGGAAGGGAAAAGTGGAGGTCGTGCCCTCCAAGCCGTGCCGCACCCAGGAGGACCTGTCCCTGGCCTACAGCCCGGGCGTGGCCGAGCCCTGCCTGGAGATCGCGCGGGACCCCGACAAGGTCTACGACTACACCGCCAAGGGCAATCTGGTCGCCGTGATCTCCAACGGCACGGCAGTTCTGGGTCTGGGCAACATCGGGCCGCTCGCCTCCAAGCCCGTCATGGAGGGCAAGGGCGTGCTGTTCAAGCGCTTCGCCGACATCGACGTCTTCGACATCGAGGTCGACGCGGAGTCCTCCGACGCGTTCGTGGACACCGTCGCCCGGATCGCGCCAACCTTTGGCGGCATCAACCTGGAGGACCTCAAGTCGCCCGAGTGCTTCGAGATCGAGGAAAAGCTCAAGCAGCGGCTGCGCATCCCGGTGTTCCACGACGACCAGCACGGCACCGCGATCATCTCCGCGGCGGCGTTCTTGAACGCGCTGGAGGTCGTCGGCAAGAAGATCGACAGCGTCAAGGTTGTCTTCTGCGGCGCCGGGGCCTCGGCGCTCGCGTGCGCCCGGCTCTACCTGTCCTACGGCGTGCGCCGCGAGAACTTGCGGATGGTGGACCGGTCGGGCGTGATCTACCTCGGCCGCACCGAGGACATGAACCCCTACAAGGCCGAGTTCGCGGCGGAGACTTTTGAGCGCTCGCTCCAGGACGCGCTGACCGGCGCGGACGCGTTCATCGGCCTCTCCAGCGGCGGCATCGTCAAGGGAGAGATGCTCCAGGGGATGGCGCGCGATCCGATCGTCTTCGCCCTGGCCAATCCGGATCCCGAAATCACGCCCGAGGATGCCAAGGCCGCCCGGCCCGACGTCATCATGGCGACCGGCCGCAGCGACTATCCCAACCAGGTCAACAACGTCCTGGGATTTCCGTTCATCTTCCGGGGCGCGCTGGACGTGCGCGCGACCGAGATCAACGAGGCGATGAAGCTCGCGGCCGCGCAGGCGCTGGCGGCGCTGGCCAAGATGGACGTGCCCGACTCCGTCTCCAAGGCGTACGGGGGCCAGTCGTTCCGCTTCGGACGGGAGTACCTGATCCCCAAGCCCTTCGACTTCCGCGTGCTGCTGTGGGTGGCGCCGGCGGTCGCGGAGGCGGCCATGCGCTCGGGAGTCGCGCGCCAGCCGATCACGGACATGGGCGCGTACCTGCGGCGGCTGGAGGCGATGCTCTCGCGCTCGCGCGAAGTCATGAGCGCGGTGATCGAGAAAGCGCGGCGGGATCCCAAGCGGATCGTGTTCCCCGAGGGGGAGCATCCCAAGGTCCTGCGCGCCGCGAAGATTCTGGCCGAAGAGGGAATCTGCCGGCCGATCTTGCTCGCGCGCGAGGCCGAGATCGAGACGCTGGCGCGCGAGCTCCAGCTCCCGATGGACGCCATCGAGTTCGTGAACACGAACCGCTCGGACCGGCTGCCGCGCTACGCGGCGCGCCTGGAGCAGCTGCGCCGCCGCCACGGTATGACGCTGGAGGATGCGGCCAAACAGGCGCGAGTCCGCAATGTCTTCGGGCCGCTGATGCTGGACGCGGGGGACGCCGACGGCGCCATCTCGGGCCTGACGCAGTCCTACTCCGACACGATTCGTCCGGCGCTGCAGATCCTGGGCACCGCGCCGGGCGTCCGGAGGGTGTCGGGCCTCTACATCTTGATGCTCAAGGACCAGACGTTCTTCTTCGCCGACACGACGGTCAACATCGATCCCACGGCCGAGGACCTGGCTGAGATCGCGATGCTGACGGCCGACGCGGTGCGCCGCTTCGACATCGAGCCGCGGACCGCGATGGTCTCGTTTTCGAATTTCGGCTCCAATACCCACGCCAGCTCGCTCAAGGTCAAGAAGGCGGTGGCCCTGGTCAAGGCGGCGCGGCCGGATCTGGCGATCGACGGCGAGATGCAGGCCGACTACGCGGTGGTGCCGGAAATGCTGGAGGCGCAATATCCGTGGGCCACGGTCCAGCGCCCGAACGTGCTGATCTTCGCCGACCTGGAGGCGGCCAACGCCGCCTACAAGCTGGTCTGGCGGTTGGCCGGCGCCGAGGCCATCGGCCCGATCCTGCTGGGCCTCTCCAAGCCGGTGCACGTCCTGCAGCGCGGCGTGGACGTGGCGGACATCGTCAACATGGCCGCGATCGCCGTGGTCGACGCGCAGGAGATGGCCGCGTCACGAGCAAAGAGCTAGGAGCGACGCCTTCCGCCTCCCGCTTCTCGAATCGCGTTCACCTCAGGTATCCCCAGTTGTGCAGCCGGTCGCTGTCCTCGGCCCAGCGCTCGCCGATGTCGTCGCGGTAGTACATGTTGGGGATGAGGATGTTGCGGACGCGCGTGTAGGCCTGCGCCTGAGCCTGCTTCATCGTCTGGCCCAGGCCCACGACCGTCAGGATGACGCCGGAGGTGCCGGCGACCAACCACTGACCCTCCACGATCTTGACGTCCTCGATGTGGACCTCTTCCGGCGTGCCGCGCTTGAACACGATCACGGCGTTCTTCGAGAACGATTCGAACGTCGCGTCGTCGTCGAACGGGAACGGCGGCATCACGATCCGCACGCCCACCTGGAAGCCGCTCTTGACCTTGAGCTTGGGGTCGTCGCCATGCGCGAGATCCCAGAAGAAGAGGCCGATCGGCGTGATCATGCCCTCCTGCTGGATGAAGATCGTGGGGTAGCCGAAGCGCGACGTGAACTCCAGCGGGTAGATCCCGTTTCCGTTGACGATGCAATTGACGTCGATGTATCCGGTGTAACGCTCCTCGGCGAGCCGGTTCTCCATCTTCAGGAGCGTCTCCGTGAACATCCGGTTGGGCTCGCTCCAGAACATGGTCGTGCCCATCTCGCCGGTCGGCGGCCCGCTGTTTCCCGGGAAGAGCTTCTTGTGCTCGAAGTTCACGTTGATGGGATACACGAAGCTCTTGCCGTTGAAGAAGGCGCCGACCGCGACCTCGACGCCCACGACGCGCTTCTGGAGCTGGAAGATCTTGATCTCGTCGGAGAAGGCCTTCTTGTAGGCCTCCAGCATCCGGATGACGTCGCCCCCGTCTTCCTCGTCGCCCACAAACAGGCGCCGCTTGACGTTGCCAGCCGCGCCGCTGGGTTTGATGACGTAGCGTCCGGGGCTCTCCGCGACGTGCGCGATGGCCTCGTCGAAGTTGTCGAAATCCCGGTACGGGATGATCGAGACGCCGGCTTTCTTGAGCTCCTCCTGGCCAAAGGAGCGGTCGTCCTCGAGGCGGTCCGTGTAGGGAGAGCCGCCCACGACCGCCTTGCCGCGCGCGCGCAGCGCCTGGGCCTTCTCGCCCTGCCCCAGCGTGTCGTCGAAGACGATCACGTCGGCCCAATCGACGTCCTTCTCCCAGTCCTCGGTCTTGGGAACGAAGCCGTCGGCGATGTCCTTTTCCTGCTCGTCGCCGATGAAGTAGCGGACCTCGTGGCCTTCCTTGAGGACCTGCC
>JBDTXY010000217.1:0-5298 GCA_040005945.1 Acidobacteriota bacterium | reverse complement strand
TACCCGTTCGCCGCCGCCACCCTGGCGTTGGCGAGCCTTGCGGCGCGGGCCGCGGAGCAGCCGGTACCGGCGCTTTCGCCCTCGCCCTCGCCGGCGGCCGCCCCAGCGATCGCGCCGGCGCCCAAGCCCTGTCCCTCGGGCGCGAATGCCCGCGTGTATGCGCTTCTCCTCAGAGGGAATCGCGCGGGGTACGAGACCTCCTGCCGAACGCCGGACGGCGGCCGCGAGGTCTTTTTCGCCTTCAACGACCGCGGACGAGGGCCCGAGCTCCACACCCGGGCGCGGTTGGATGGGTCGGGGATTCCGAGCGCGATCGAGACGGACGGGCACGACTACTTGAAAGGGGAGATCCACGAGCGATTCACGCGATCGGCCACGGCCGCGTCCTGGAAGAACAAGGCCGAGGAGGGAAGCCGGCCGCTCACCGGCGCGGGTTACTACGTCAGCTACACGGGACCATTCGAAGATGTCGCGTGGCTGGCGGGGGCGCTGGACCGCGCGCCCGGCCGGCGGATCCCGCTGCTCCCCGAGGGAGAGGCCAGCAGCGAGGCGTTGGAGGAGCGACGCGTGGAAGCCAACGGGCAAGCTCGGAACGTCCGGCTCCACGCGATCAGGGGTCTGGACTTCGAGCCGTCGTACGTCTGGCTCGAGAAGGACGGCGAGATGTTCGCCGGGCTGAACTCCTGGGTGACGATCATTCCCGAGGGCTGGGAAAGCGTCGGGCCAGAGCTGCTGGCGGCTCAGGACGCGCGCAATCAGGCGCGGCGCTCCGAGCAGGTTCGCCGGCTCCGGAGGGTGCCAGCGGTGCCGGTCGCAATCACCGGCGCTCGCCTCTTCGATTCAAAGAGTGGATCGGCGCGTACCGGGATGACGGTCCTTCTGTCAGGCAACCGCATCACCGCCGTCGGACCCGACGGGAAAGTCGCGCTGCCGGGCAACACCGAGTCCGTCGATGGGCGAGGCAAGACGGTCCTTCCGGGTCTCTTCGACATGCATGCCCATCCCTCGGAGAGCGACGGGCTCCTGCACATGCTGGCGGGCGTCACCTCCGTCCGCGACATGGCCGCCGAGCCGGGCAAGATCGATCTCCAGAAAGCCTGGAACTCGGGAGAGGCCGTGGGGCCGCGGGTGACCTTCGCCGGCATCATCGACGGACGGGGTCCGTTCCAGGGACCCACGACCACGCTCGTCTCCACCGAGGCGGAGGCGAAGGACGCCGTCCGTCGGATCGCGGCGGCGGGATTTCGCCAGGTCAAGATCTACAGCTCCGTCGATCCGAAGCTCGTCCCCGTCATCGCGCAGGAGGCCCACGCCGCGGGTCTGCGCGTGAGCGGCCACGTGCCCGCCTTCATGACCGCCGCGCAGGCGGTCCAGGCGGGCTTCGACGAGATCCAGCACATGAACATGCTCTTCTTGAACTTTCTGGCCGACCGGGTCCCCGACACGCGGGGCCCCGAGCGCTTCACGGCCGTGGCGGAGAATGCGGCGGCGCTCGATCTCGCGTCTGCGCCGGTCCAGGAATTCCTGAAGCTGCTCCGCACGCGAAAAACCGTCATCGACGCGACGCTGGGCGTCTTCGAGGGCATGTTCACGGACCGGCCCGGGAAAGTCGCCCCGGGGTTCGCGGCCGTCGCGGAGCGGATGCCTTCGCAAGTGCGCCGCGGGTTTCTCAACGGCGGCCTTCCCGTGCCGGAGGGCAAGGACGCGCGGTATCGCGAGTCCTTCCGGGCGATGGAACGGTTCCTCGCGCTCCTCGAGAAGGAGGGGATCCCGATCGTCGCCGGCACGGACGACATGCCGGGGTTCGCGCTGCACCGCGAGCTCGAGCTCTACGTCGAGGCGGGGCTGTCCCCGCAGAGGGTCCTTCAGATCGCCACGCTCGACGCCGCGCGGGTGGCAGGCCGGGCCGAGGATCTGGGCTCGATCGAACCGGGCAAGCTTGCCGATCTCGTGGTCGTCGACGGCGATCCCACCTCGCGCATCGGCGATATTCGCCGGGTCAGCCTCGTGGTCAAGGACGGCGCGCTCTACGATCCCGCGGCGCTCTGCCGCGAGATGGGGATCCAGCCCTAAGGGCCCGCCCGTCGACCGCGCCCCGCGGGAGCGAGATATCCTCCCTGCGCCGTGGCCCTTACCGCGGGCTTTCGCCTGGGACCCTACGAGATCCTGTCGCTGCTCGGCGCGGGCGGAATGGGAGAGGTGTATCGGGCCAGGGATCCGCGGCTGGGGCGCGACGTGGCCATCAAAGTCTTGCCTCCGTCATTTTCCGCCGACGCCGACCGCCTGCGCCGCTTCGAGCAGGAGGCCAAGGCCGCCGGCGTTCTCAATCATCCCAACATCACCACCGTTTACGACATCGGAACCCACGACGGCGCGCCTTACGTCGTCCAGGAGCTGCTCGAGGGCGAGACGCTGCGGGCCGAGCTCGCGGGCGGGCGTTTCTCCGCGCGCAAGGCCATCGACTATGCCCAGCAGATCGCGCAAGGTTTAGCCGCCGCGCACGACAAGGGCATCGTCCATCGGGACCTGAAGCCCGAGAACCTCTTCGTCACGAAAGACGGCCGGGTCAAAATCCTCGACTTCGGCCTCGCCAAGCTGATCCGTTCCGACACAGCCGGCAGCTCAAGCACCACAATCACGGCGACGCAGGGGACCGAACCTGGTGTCGTCATGGGGACCGTCGCCTACATGTCACCGGAACAAGTTCGAGGGCTTGCCGTGGGCAACCGTTCTGACATCTTCAGCTTCGGCTCGACTCTCTACGAGATGCTCTCCGGCGACCGCGCGTTCACCGGAGCCTCCGCCGCCGACACGATGTCGGCGATCCTGCACCAGGATCCGCCCGACCTCCCCACCTCGAATCACGGCATCTCACCAGAGCTCGAGCGCATCCTGCGACACTGTCTCGACAAGAATCCCCAGCAGCGATTCCAGTCGGCGCGCGACCTCGCCTTCAACCTGGAGGGTCTCTCGGTGGAATCGCGGGGAGCCGCGACCGGGGGATCGACGAAAGGGTCAACCCGAAGCCAAGCCATTTACCGACGTCTGACCTTTCGGCGAGGGGAGATCATCGCGGCTCGATTCTCGCCGGACTCGCAGACGATTGTTTACACGGCTCGCTGGGAGGACGGTGCTCGGGAAACGTACGCGACCCGACGCGACAGTTCGGAGGCGCGAGCTTTCGGATTACCCGATGCCGTGCTCTGCGGGATCTCTTCGGCTGGCGAAATGGCCATCCTCCTGAAAGCTACGAGGGCCGTTCGAAGCCTCCCCAAAGGGCTCCTGGCCCGCGTACCCCTCGCGGGGGGCGCACCCCGAGAACTCCTGGAGGATGTCCATTGGGCAGACTGGCTGCCACACTCCAGCGATCTCGCGGTCGTGCGGGTCGTGGACGGACAGACGCGCCTCGACTTTCCCGTAGGGAATGTCGTCTACGAGCCCACATTCTGGATCGGCTTCCCGCGTGTCTCCCCCGAAGGCGACCTCCTGGCGTTCATCGACTACGCTCGCTTTGGTGACCTCAGCGGATCGGTGGCGGTCGTGGATCACCGAGGGCGTGTCCAAAGGCTCGCCGGAGTGTGGGGAGAGGTTCGCGGGCTGGCCTGGTCTCCGGGAGGCGACGAAGTCTGGTTTACGGCCTCGAACGCCGGAGCCTCTCGCTCCCTGCGCGCCGTCGACCTCCAAGGTCGCGAGCGCCTCGTGGCGCAGGTGCCCGGCGGGCTCCATGTGCACGACATTTCCCAGTCCGGGGATGTGCTCCTATCTCATGAAGTCACCCGCATGGGGATTCTCGGACGAGTGGCAGGCCAAGACCGGGAGCGTGAGCTCGCTTGGTTCGACTATGCCAGCGCTCCCCATTTGTCTGCCGATGGGTCCGTCGTGGTCTTTAGCGAAGAAGGCGAGGGGGCGGGATCCCAACTCTCGATCTACCTTCGCAGCACGAACGGTTCACCAGCCATACGGCTAGGGGACGGATCAGCTGTCGCGCTCTCGCCGGATGGGAGGTGGGCGCTTTCGTTGTCGCTCTCGCCCGAAACACTCCTCCTGGTCCCGACGGGCGTCGGGCAGACGCGAAAGCTCATCCACGCAGGCCTCACGCACCACGCGGTGGGCGCGTGGTCCGCCGATGGCAAGCGGATCCTGTTTGCGGCGAATGAGGAAAAGCGGCCCCCACGCTCCTTCGTTCAGGACCTCGACGATTCGGATCCCAGACCAGTGACCCCCGAAGGCATCATCGGCTATGCGATCTCGCCGGACGGCCGACACGTCGTGACCGGTGGGCCGAGTCCGGAGTTGTATCCCGTCGAAGGAGGGCCTCAGGCCCCGATCCCCGGTGTTCTGCCCGGAGACACGCCGATTCGATGGCACGAGGACGGTCAATCGCTTTTCGTCCGGTCCGGGTTCCTCCCGGCGACCGTCTCACAGATTCGGATGCCGACCGGATCTCGAGAGCACTTTCTGGAGCTGATCCCTTCGCATCCAGAGGACGTCACCTACATCGGCGGTATCTCCATGACGCCGGATGGCCGCTCCTACGCATACAGCTATACATGGAGACGCTCCGATCTCTACCTCGCCGAAGGTCTGACGTGAGTCTCGCCGGATCGAAGCTTGGGCCTTACGAGATCCTCGCGCCGATCGGCGCCGGAGGAATGGGCGAGGTCTATCGGGCGCGGGACCCGCGCCTCAACCGCGATGTCGCGATCAAGGTGTTGCCGGCCTCCTTTTCCGCCGACGCCGATCGCCTGCGCCGCTTCGAGCAGGAGGCCAAGGCGGCCGGCCTCCTGAACCATCCCAACATCACCGCGGTCTACGACATCGGCTCCCACGACGACGCCCCCTACGTCGTCCAGGAGTTGCTCGAAGGCGAAACGCTGCGCGCGGCCCTCGCGGGCGGGCGCCTCGCGCCACGCAAGGCGATGGACTATGCCTTGCAGATCGCGCATGGCCTGGCCGCGGCGCACGAGAAGGGCATCGTCCACCGCGACTTGAAGCCCGAGAACCTCTTCGTCACCCAGGACGGCCGCGTCAAGATCCTCGACTTCGGCCTGGCCAAGCTGACGCAGCCAGAAGGATCGGTGTCGAGCGCGACGAACCTTCCGACCGAGACGCGAGGTACCGAGCCCGGCGTCGTCCTCGGAACGCTCGGCTACATGTCGCCCGAGCAGGTCCGCGGCCGGCCCGCCGACCCCCGATCGGACATCTTCTCCTTCGGGGCGATCCTCTACGAGATGTTGTCGGGCAAGCGAGCCTTCCACGGCGACTCGGCGGCCGACACGATGTCGGCGATTCTCAAGG
>JBDTXY010000216.1:0-5314 GCA_040005945.1 Acidobacteriota bacterium | reverse complement strand
CTCCGGTTAACAGCCGGATGCTCTACCGTTGAGCTACTGAGGAAAAGAGCGGACCAGAAAGGTTAGCGGACGGCCGTCCGGGAGTCAACCGGGGCCGCATGCTCAGCAACCCATCGGAATCGGGATTTCGATCTGCGTGTGCTCCACCCACTGCCCGGCCTTTTCGTAGGAGATCTTGAGATACACGCGGCTGAGTCCAACGGCGGTGGAGTTCGAGTGCTCCGCCCGCTCGAGCCAGAACTTCAGGGATTGGGGATCATTCTGGATCCATTGCACTCGCCGCACCTGCTCCTTCAACTCGTCGATGGTGAAAGAGGGAAATGACGCCAATTCCGCCTCGTTGAACGTCGCCGATCTCCATCGGTTCTCGCCGACCCTCGTGAGCTCCTTCCACGGGGTTTGATGGTGGCGCCACTCGGTGAGATCGACGTGCGGCCCCTCCCCCATCACGCTGACGCTGGTCTCCATCCGTTCTTCGATCTTGATCTGGCCCGGAAGCTCGTCGCTGAATTGGACGATGAAATCCTGTTTCCAGAGTCCCAGGTCATCGATCGCGTCCGCAACAAGGCGCTGCCCAACGGTGCCGTGCACACCCAACACCTGCGGGATGGAGTCCCGATCCAGGAAGATCAGATAGATAGGGCGCTCGGGCGATGGATCCGCCGCGAGGACGGACGAGAAGTATGCGATCGCCGGAAACGCGACGGCTGTTCTCATACCTGCTGCCACGACGCCCACGCGACTCTCCACTTCTTGCCGTCTCGGCTCAGGCGCAGATCGAAGTCGTAGGAGGCGGAGCCCGGAAGCAGGCCCTCCAGGCCCCCGAGCTTTAGCGGCTGGCCGGACATCTCCGCCCGCAGCCGGACGCGCGCGGTGTTTTCGGCGCGGTCGATCTGGACGTTCTGGAACTTGACGTCGAGCATCTCGTATCCCGCGAAGTACCGCCGCAGAAGGGCCTCGGCGTCCGCCCGCGAGCCGCCGTCGGCCGCCTGGAAGTCCGGGGCGACGTTCTCGAAGAACGCGGCGGCGTCGCGCGCGTTGGCGGCCTTGACCATCGCGTCGAGCGTCTCCTGGACCGGATCGCCCTTCTTGGCGCAGCACAGGGCCAGGCATACCGACAGGACGGCGGCGACCCGACGACGCCTTCTCATGGCCGCATTGTGAGGCACTCGCCGCGGCGCGTGCAAGAATTCCGGCGTGGACTCGATCGTGGAGCGGTTGGCCCGAGAGCATCGCGCGCTGGACGAGCTCTTCGGGCGCTTTCTGGGCGCGGCGCACGCCGGAGACGCGGACGCCGCGCGCGAAGCGATCCGGGATTTCGACGACGCACTGCGACGGCACATGGCGTTCGAGGAGGAGCGCGTGATGCCGCCGCCTTCCGGCCACAAGCTCGCGCCGCCGGAAGCCGAGGCGGCCGGCGATCGGCTCTTTCGCGAGCTGCGGCTCGAGCACGTGCAGATTCGCGAGCTCTCCGGAATCATGCGGCGGCTGCTCGAGGAGCAGAACGACTGGAAGGGCGCGGAGCGTCTCGCGGGAAATCTGGCACGCCGCTGGGACGCGCACACGGCGCGCGAGGAAAAGGCGGTCGCAGACCTGGGCTAGGCGGGGCCGCCTTTCTCTCTTCTGCGCGCGGCCCTCACGTCTCGCGCAGCGCCGCGACCCGAACCTGGCGCTCGCGCGGGCCATCCAGCTCGATCAAGAAGATCCCCTGCCAGCGCCCCAGCAGCGGCTTCCCGCCCTGCAGCGGCACGAGCCGTGCATTGCCCATCGCCTCGGAGAGAAAATGCGCAGCCGAATTGCCTTCCGCGTGATCGAACCGCACGACCGGCACCCAGGCCGCGAGGGCCCGCTCGAGATCGCCGGTCACGTCCGGATCCCAGGCCTCTCCGACGACGACGGCCGCGGTCGTGTGCGGCACCGAGACGAGCAGCGTTCCCTCCGCCACGGCCAGCGCGCGGGCGGCTGCTTCCACGCGCTGCGTGATGTCCATGCGCTCGATCTTGCGCGTCGTGCGGATGGTGAATTCGAAGGCGGCCATACAGGGAGTCTAAGACGATATCCTTCGCGGATCGCATGAGCGACCTGCGCCTTCTCATTCCCCGCGGCTTGGTGCCGATCCTCTTCTTCACGGGGCTCCTCCTCTATGCGACATGGGACTGGCTCCCCTTCGCGCGCGCCTCGACCACGCCCACGATCGTCTTCTACGGTTTCAGCATTCTGGGCGACGCCATGAACGGCGGCATCTTCCCCGCGTTCCAAAAGAAGTGGAGCGCGGAGGGCCACGGCAAGGTCGTCCTCATCGGGTCCTTCGCGGGCTCGGGCACCGTGACGAACCAGATCATCCTGGGCGCGCCCGCGCAGATGGTCCTGCTCTCGCTCGAGAGCGACGCCGATCGCCTCGCCGACGCGCACGTCGTACCCGCCGGGAGCTGGAAGGGGCTGCCCGAGGGCGGCGTCGTCAATCGGACGCCGTTCGTCATCTTCGTGCGCAAGGGCAATCCGCTCGCGATCCACGACTTCGCGGACCTGGCGCGCGACGGAGTCCGCATCGTGCACCCCGATCCTCTGACCTCGGGCGGCGCGAACTGGGCGATCGTCGCGGAATACGGCGCGGGACTGCGCGAATCCGGCGGACAGCCCGAGATCGGCGAGGCGCTGCTCGCCGGCATCTGGAGAAACGTCGCGGCCCAGGCCTCCTCGGCGCGCGCCGCGCGAACGCAGTTCGAGAACGGATTCGGGGACGCGCTGATCACCTACGAGCAGGAGGCCGTGTACGACCGCGGCCGCGGCCGCCTCAAGGACTACGTTGTGATCCCCCGCCGCACCATCCTCTCGGAGCACACGCTGGTCGTCATCGAGAAGAACGTCCGCGAACGGGACCGGGCCGCCATCGACGCATTCACGCAGTTCCTGTGGAGCGAGGAGGCCCAGAAGATTTTCGTCCGGTACGGCTTCCGCAGCGTGCGTGAGGACTTGAACGCGGGCCGAACGGAGTTCGGACACATCGAGGACGCGTTCTTGATCGCGGACTTCGGCGGCTGGCGGCGCGCGAAGAAGGAGATCGTGGAAGGGATCTGGAAGCGGCGCGTCATGAAAATTCCCCCCAAAAAATGAGCGGCCGACCCGACGCCATCACCCCCACCGGGAGGCGCGCCGCGGTGCCGGCGACCCTCGTCGTGGTCTTCCTGCTGCCCCTGATCCTCTTGCCGTTGGCGGCGGTGTTCGTGTTCGCGTTTCGCGGCGGCCCCGCGGCGTTCGTCAACGCGCTGCGCTCCCCCGAGGCGCAGTTCGCGCTGCGCTTCTCCCTTCGCATCGCCTTCGCGACGGCCGCCGTCAACGCCGTGCTCGGCACGTTTACGGCCTACGTGCTGTCCCGCTACCGCTTCCGGGGCCGGCGCATCCTGGGCATCGTCGTGAACCTGCCCGTCGCGATCCCGACGGTCGTGGTGGGCACATCGTTGCTCCTCCTGTGGGGGCCGATCGGTCTCTTCGGACGCGTGCTGCCCCCCGGTCTCCAGCCGATGTTCGCGCCGGCGGGCGTGCTGCTGGCCCATCTCCTCGTGACGTTTCCGTACATGCTCGGCGCCGTCAAGCCGGTTTTAGACGAGCTCGAGGAGACCTACGAGGAGGCTGCGTACACGATCGGCGCGAGCACGTGGCAGACCTTTCGCTACGTCATCCTCCCGACGTTGAAGGGCGGCCTCTTCGCCGGCGCCCTGCTGACCTTCGCGCACTCGCTGGGTGAGTTCGGCGCGACGGTGATGGTGTCGGGGAACCTGCGGTTGCGCACGCAGACCGCTCCGCTCTACATCTTCGCGCAGTTCGAGGCGGGCAACATCGAAGCGGCCAACGCGGTCGCGGCCGTGCTCGCGCTGCTGTCCTTCCTCATCTTTTTCGTCCTGCTGCGGTACACGGGCCGCCAGAGCGACTAGACGGCCATGTCGATCACGATCCAGAACGTCACCAAGCGCTACGGCAGCGGCCAGGTCGTGGTCGACCGCGTCTCGCTCGAGGTCCGAAAGGAAGAGCTCTTCGTGCTGTTAGGCGCTTCGGGCAGCGGCAAGAGCACGCTCCTGCGGATGCTGGCGGGCCTGACCTCTCCCGACGAAGGAACCATCCGGTTCGGGGAGCGCGACGTCACGCACGTGCCCCCGCAAAAGCGCGACGTGGGGCTGGTGTTCCAGAACTACTCGATCTTCCGGCACATGACCGTGGGCGAGAACATCGAGTTCGGCCTGCGGATCCGCGGCGTGCGGGGAGCGGAGCGCCGACAAAGGAGCGAGGAGCTGCTGGACCTGGTCGGCTTGAGCGGTCTGGCCGCGCGCTACGAGAGTCAGCTCTCGGGCGGTCAGCGTCAGCGTGTAGCGCTGGCGCGCGCGCTCGCCTACAAGCCCACTGTGCTGCTCCTGGACGAGCCGTTCGGCGCCCTCGACGCCAAGATCCGGGCGCAGCTGCGCCAGAACCTGAAGGAGATCCAGAAGAACCTGGGCGTGACGACGGTGCTCGTCACGCACGACCAGGAGGAGGCGTTCGAGCTCGGGCAGCGCATCGGAGTCATGGACCGGGGACGGCTCCTCGACGTCGACACGCCCGAAGAACTCTACGCACACCCCAAGTCGCTCTTCATCGCGACCTTTCTGGGGGGCGGCACGATTCTCGTCGGACGCTGCCGCGATCACCAGGTCTCGCTGGGAGGCCTGAGCCTCCCGATTCCCCCCGAGATCCCGCACGACGAGGGCGACCGCGCCCGCGTGCTGATCCGCCCCGAGCAGGTTCGCCTGACGGAGGAGCCGCCGCCCCCGGGCACCGCGGTTCTGGGCCAGGGAGAAGTGATCGAGCAGAATTTCTCGGGAGCCACGCGCCGTACGCGCGTGCGGCTGCCCCCGCTGCCGGGCGTGCGGCAGGTCGTGCCGCCCCTGCCCTTCGGCGAGGAGAACCCCGTTTTGGACCTCGTGGTGCCGGCGCACGATCCGGCGCCGCCGGCCAAGCCCTGGGTGACGCTGGAGGCCTGGCACATCCTGCGGCAGCCCACGCCAAGGCTTCTGGTTTGCGACGACGGCGAGGGCATCGCGCCCGCGCTGGATTTGGCCAAACCTCTGGTCGAGGCGCTCGACGCGATCCCCATGATCCTGGGGGTCGCCGCGGACTCCCGCGAGCAGGATCGTCTGCGCGAGGCGCTGGCGCAGCGCGCCGCCGCGGTGGGGCTCGACGGAGCGACCGTGCGCGTGCGGCGCGGCGACGTCGTCGAGCAGATCGCGCTGGAGGAGCGCGAGGCGCCCTACGATTTCGTCATCGCCGGCGCGGGCGACCTGGA
>JBDTXY010000215.1:0-5321 GCA_040005945.1 Acidobacteriota bacterium | reverse complement strand
GGAGCGCTGCCATCGTGGCCGAGGTGCCCGTGCCGCACGGCGATCGGTCGTACGCTCCTCCGGGGCACAGCACGTAGTTCTTGCCGTCGGCGTCGCTCCTGCGGGGCGGTCCCATGAGGATGACGTGATCGACCGGAGCCCCGTTATCCCCGGTGATCCCCTGCCGCGCCAGGGCGCTCTGGATCGCGAGGCTGACGGTCCGGAGCCGATCGAGGTTGGAGGCCGCGATGGGCTCGCCGTCCAAACGCGTCAGGAAAAACCAATTGCCTCCGTAGGCCACGTCGCCCACCACGCGGCCCGTCCCCGGAACATCCACCGCGACGTCCTGGGCCAGGCATCGCGCGGGCACGTTCTCGATCGTCACGGTTCCGTCCACCGCGAGCTCGGCGCCCACGGAGCCCACCGGCGTGTCCAGCCGCACGGTCCCCGGGGCGATCCGCCCCAAGTGCTCCAGCGTGCGCACGACGCCGATCGTGCCGTGCCCGCACATCCCCAGAACCCCGACGTTGTCGAAGAAGACCACTCCCGCCACCGCGCCGGCGGACACGGGCGGCGTGAGCAGCGCGCCCACGAGCGCTTCGTGCCCGCGGGGCTCCAGCACAACCCCGCGCCAGAGCGCCTCGTCCCGCCGGGAGAGCTCTTCGCGCCGCAGCTCCATCGTCGGGGCCGTCAGGTCGGGCCAACCCTGGATGACCACGCGCGTGGGCTCCCCTTCGGTGTGGGAATCGATCACTTCGATCGAGTCGGGGAACCCTCTCACAGCGGGTCCTTCGTGAGCGCGCCGTCCACCAGCCGCCAGATGCCCCGGGGATTGGAGTCCTGCAGCTCCTCGGGCAAGGCCGCCTGCGGGAATTCCTGATAGCAGACCGGCCGGGCGAAACGGTGGATGGCGGCCGTGCCCACGGAGGTCGCGCGCGAGTCGGTCGTGGCGGGATACGGACCGCCGTGATGCATGGCGTGGCAAACCTCGACTCCGGTGGGGAACCCGTTGAAGACCAGACGCCCCGCCTTCTGACGCAGCAGCGCCACGAGCTCGGAAAAATCCGCGAGGTCCTTTTCCGTTCCGTGGATCGTGGCCGTCAAGTGGCCGTGGAGCGATCGCGCCAACTGCATGAGCTCGGGCCGCGACCCGCAGCGCACGGCCAGCGTCGCGGGCCCGTAGATCTCGCCGCCCAACTTCGGGTTGTCCCGGTACGTGACCGCGTCGGTCAGAATCAGCGCGGCATGCGCCTGGGTGTCGGCGTGCGCTCCGGGCGACTCCGCGCGCGCGGCGATCGCGACACCCGGGATCTTCGCGACCCGAGCGACGTCCTCGTCGTAGGCGGTCTTGATGCCGGCGTGCGCCATGGTGCCCGCGGGAGCCGTTCGCATCAGCTCGCCGGCGGCCTGGAGGAACGCGCTGGCCGCCGGGGACTCCACCATCACCGCGAGGCCCGGGTTCGTGCAGAACTGGCCCGCGCCCATGGTCACCGATGCGGCCAATCCCTTCGCGATCGCCTCGCCCCGTGTCGCCAGCGCCTCCGGCAGCAGGAACACGGGATTGGATGAGCCCATCTCGGCGTAGACCGGGATCGGATCCGGCCGCAGGGCCGCGGCGTCGAAGAGGGTCCGGCCCGCGCGCAAGGATCCCGTGAAGCCGACCGCGCGAATGAGCGGATGGGTCACCAGCGTGATCGCGACTTCGGGCGTCGGCCCGTGGAGCAAGGAGAAGACGCCCTCCGGCATTCCCGTCTCGCGAGCGGCGGTCCGAATCGCGGACGCTGCGAGATCCGACGTGCCGGGATGCGCCGGGTGCGCCTTCACGACGACCGGACATCCCGCCGCCAGGGCCGAGACCGTGTCGCCGCCCGCCACGGAGAACGCGAGCGGGAAATTCGAGGCCCCGAACACGGCCACGGGGCCGATCGGGATCAGCAGGCGGCGCAGGTCCGGGCGTGGCTGGGGCTTGCGGTCGCGCAGCGCGCGGTCGATGCGCGCCTCGACCCACGAGCCCTCTTCGATCACTTCGGCAAAGAGGAGAACCTGGCTCACCGTGCGCGCGCGTTCGCCTTCCAGGCGCGCCGCCGGGAGCCCGGTCTCTTTGGCCGTGCGGTCCAGCAGCCGATCCCCCAGCGCCACGATCTGCTGAGCGATCGCGCGCAGGAATTCGGCGCGGCGCAGAGGCGTCAGCGAGGAGTAGGCGTCGAAGGACCGGTCGGCCGCACGCGCCGCGGCGTCAATGTCACCGATCGAAGACTCGGAGAACTCGCCGTCCAGCCACTCGCCCGTCGCGGGGTTCTTCGCCCGGAAGGTGTTTCGGGCCAGGACCGCCGTCACGGGGCTCCCGCGCCTCGCATGTAGGCGTGCACCTGGTCCTCGAGCACCGACAACGGCACCGGACCGTTGGAGAGGACGGTGTCGTGGAAGGCGCGGATGTCGAACCGCTCGCCCAGCGCCTGTTCGGCTTCGCGCCGCAAGGCGCGGATCTTGAGCTCCCCCATCTTGTAGCAGAGCGCCTGCCCCGGCCACGAGATGTATCGGTCGGTCTCGGTCTGCACTTCGTGAAGGGACAGCGCCGTGTTCGATCCGAGGTACTCCATGGCCTCCTCGCGGGTCCAGCCCTTCGCGTGGATTCCGGTGTCCACGACCAGCCGGCACGCGCGCCACATCTCGTAGGTCAATCGCCCGAAGTCGCTGTAGGGGTCCTTGTAGAACCCCGCCTCCAGGCCCAGCCGTTCCGCGTACAACGCCCATCCCTCGACGAACGCGCCCACGCCGGAGAAGCGACGGAACTCCGGCAGCCCGGTCATCTCCTGCTGCAGCGCGATCTGGAGGTGGTGACCCGGCACGGCCTCGTGCAGCGTGAGCGCTTCGAGCGTGTAGAGCGGCCGCGTGTCCAGCGCGTAGGTGTTGACCCAGTAGGTGCCTGCCCGCGTGCCCCCGACGGGGGCTTCGACGTAGCGGCCTCCTGTGTACTTGGGCGCCAGGTGCGCCGGCACCGGCTCCACGCCATATGGGAGCCTGGGGAGCTTCCCGAAAAGCGCGGGCAGCTTGCCGTCCATGCTCTTGGCGATGAACGCGGCCTGCTTCAGCAGCTCCTCCGGCGTCTTCGCGTAGAAGCGCGGGTCCGTCCGCAGCGTGTTCAGGAACGCCGCGAAGTTGCCCTGGAAACCGGTCTTCCGGACGACCTCTTCCATCTCGGCGCGGATCCGCGCCACCTCTTTGCGTCCGGTCTCGAACACCTCGTCGGGCGTCACGTGAAGCGTGGTGAAGGCCTTGACCAGATGCGCGTAGTACTCGCGGCCCCGGGGAAGGCTCGCAGCCGAGATCGAGCGCCGCGCGCCCGGGACGTATTCGCGTTTCATGAACTCCGCGAGCGTTCGATAGCCCGCCACGGCGCCGTTCATCACGCCCGCCTTGCCGGCCGCCGTCAGGCGCGCGCGCTCGGACTGGGGCGCGCCCGGCGGGAACTTCCGGAACGGCTCGAAGAAGATGCTCTGTTCCGGATCCGTCACCACGTGGGTCGTCATCGTGACATCGACGCCTTCCAGCACGACCTGCGGCAGCGTGAAGCCAGCCTTGAGGCCTTCGCGCATGAGCGCGATCTGTTGGCCGACCCATCCCGGAAACGCGTTCAACCGCGCGATGTAGTTCTCGTAGTCCTTGACCGTCTGGAGCCGCGCCCGGCCGGGGAGGTCCGCGAAGTCCGTGTGAAAGCCGCTGTCGGCGTTCAGGGGAATGCGCCAGACGCCGAACTCGTACTCGGCCAGGCCGTCAGAGAGTTCGCGGGCGAACATGTCGCAGCTGACACGGTCCTCGGGAGACAGGAGCGCGCGATCGACGCCCTTGAGCCGGGCCAGCATCTCCCGCGCGAAGGCCGCGCCGCGATCCAGACTGGCGTGCGTGGCCGCGGGGAGCTTGTCGTCGTACCGGTGCTCGCCGGCGGAGGTCGCGAAAAGGGGATCGTGCTCCAGGCGAAAGCGCCATTCCTCGTCGAACAAGGCTTGGAGCGTCTCTTTGGGGTCCGCGGCGCGGAGGGGCGCCATGATGGCGAAGAGGATCAGGCCCAACCCGAGCGCGCGCACGATAGGCGCGCATCCTAACAGAGGGGGCGCGGATCCGGCCTACGGCGGGGCGGCCGCGGGCTCGAGCTTCTTCTTGAGGGACGCGATCTGTTCTTCGGAGCGCTGTCCCTCGGGCAGCTCCTGCGCGAACGCGAGGGCGTCTTCCAGCGTCTGGCGCGCGGCGGCCGCGTCGCCCTGGCCTTTTTGAATGTCCGCCAGGGTCAGGAGCACACGGATCCGCCGCGGCCCGTACACCCGCGCCAGCGCGCGATCCGCCGCGGGCCGGGCCTCCGCGTACCGCTTGAGATGGAGGTAGACGTATGCCAATCGCGCGGGCGGGTTGTAGTCGGCCGGGAAGTCCTTCTCCGACTGGTCCAGCATCGGGATCGCTTTCTCCAGCGCCCCGGCGGCCTGGAACGCGGAGAGCCGATTCGGGTCCAGCGCCGTGCGCTGCTCGGGAGTCTTCGCGCGAGAGGCTTCACCGTCGAGATTCGCGACCCATTCGCCGGCGAGGCGGGCGGCTCCCTCCGCGTCCTTGGCATCTTCGCGCGCGTCGACCAGAGAGCCGTACAGGGCGGAACGGTCGTCGGCCAAGAGCTTGAGCTTCCCGTCCGACAGGATGGAGCGCGCCTCGGTCTCGAACGCGGACAGGATCTCGGTCCGGGAGGGCGCGTCGGCCGGGAGCTTCAGCGCGCAGTCGAGCCCGCCGCCCGCCACGACCACCGCAGCGGCCGTATGCCGGACGGTCGCGAGCTCCTCGCGCGCCACCGACGCGCACTCCGAATTCTGATCCGTGCTCGCGAGGCTGAAGAGCAGCGATTCGAGCGCGCGAGGATACTCAGGCGCGTCCTTCGGCATGGAGCGGAGCGCCTCTCGGTAGGCGGGCGCCGCCTCCGCGTACTTGCCTTCCGAGTAGAGCGCCTCGGCCCTGGCCAGAGCCGGGCTCGTGGATGCCTGATCGCCGGCCGCGCGCGCGCCGTCGCGGAGGATCGTCTCGATCTCGGCCACGGTGGCGCCGCCGACCCACCGCAACGCGATCTTCTCCTTCGCGGGGTCGATCACGTAGAGCGACGGCCACGCCCGAATCGGGTACCTTCGGCTGAAGGCCGCGTTCTGCGCCTTCTCCGTGTCGATCGAGAGCCAGACGAACTGCCCGGCGTGCTTCGCGAGTGCCTTGTCCGTGAAGACGAAGGCTCTCATCGAGCGGCACGTGTGTCACCAGGGAGCCCAGGCCTCCGCGAAGATCGGAACCCCCTTCGCGCGCGCCAGCGAAAGGGC
>JBDTXY010000214.1:0-5340 GCA_040005945.1 Acidobacteriota bacterium | reverse complement strand
GCTTGGAGATCGAGCCGCCCGGCGTGTTGACCTCGACCGGGACCGAGATCGCGTACCCGTTGTCCTCGATCAGAAAGAGCACGGGAAGCTTCAGGTTGCTGGCCGAGGACAGGGCCTCCCAGAACTCCCCTTCCGACGTCTGCCCTTCCCCTCCCGAGACGTAAGCCACCTCGTCGCGGTGGAAGCCTCCCTGGCCCGCCAGCTCGGCGATCCGGCTCATCCTCCATCCCCCCTCGGCGGCGCCCACGATCTGGAGGAATTGGGTGCCGGTGCACGAGGACTTGGAGATGATGTTCAGGGGCTTGGATCCCCAGTGGGAGGGCATCTGCCGGCCGGCCGAGGCCGGGTCCGCCTTGGCCCCCACGGCTTGGAGGAACATCTCATACGGAGTCACGCCGAGCTGGAGGCAGAGGGCGCGATCCCGGTAGTAGCACTCGAACCAGTCGTAGCCGGGCTTCAAGACCATGCCGGCGGCCGTCGTCACGGCCTCGTGGCCGACGCTGTTGATCTGGAAGTAGATCTTGTTCTGACGCTTGAGCTGGATCTCTTTGTCGTCGACCCGTCGGGAGAGGTAGACGTTGCGGTAGGCGGCGATCAGGGCGGCCGGATCCAAGCCGTGGAACCGGTCGGTTGAGACCTCAGTGGCCATTCCGCGAATATACCAAAGGGGTTTAGCTTTCAGCTGTTAGCTCTCAGCTCGCAGCCGGGCATCTGAAGAGGGCGAACTAGAAGAGCCGGATCAAGCCCCAGACTTCAAGCGCAGCAATGCCGAGAGTAACGACCAAGAAGAGAACGGCCTTGGTATCCGGTCTCGGATTGGACTGCAACTCTCCCATTGCCACAGCTTTCTGAAGTGCAGAACTCATGCCATTCACTAGAGTTACGAACTGAGAGCACGAAACGTTTACGTTATGCTGGCAGCTCCATGGGCGCCCGAGAGATTACCCAGTCGTACCCGACACTTCCACCGCGACCGGCGCCGCCGGACCTCTCCTCGATTGATCCCCGGCTGGATCTGGAGGCGGAGATCCGAAACCTGAAGAGACAAAAAAAAGCAGTCCTCCTGTCCCATTACTACCAAGAAGAGGCCATCCAGGACCTGGCCGATTTCGTCGGAGATTCGCTCGACCTGTCTCGTAAGGCCCAGGAAAGCGACGCTCGGATCATCGCCTTCGCCGGGGTCCGTTTCATGGCCGAAACGGCCAAGATCCTCAATCCGACCCGAAAGGTCGTCCTGCCCGACTACGAGGCGGGCTGCTCCCTGGAGGACTCCTGTCCCCCGGAGCCGTTCCGGCTCTGGCGCGAGCAGCATCCCGGGGCGGTCTCGCTGACCTACATCAACTGCTCGGCGGCCGTGAAGGCTCTCTCGGACATCATCGTGACCTCGTCCAACGCCGAGAAGATCGTCCGCTCGATCCCGCCGGACCAGGAGATCCTGTTCGCCCCGGATCGCCACCTCGGGCGGTTTCTCTCCCAAAAGCTCCGGCGGGACATGACGCTGTGGCCGGGGACCTGCATCGTGCACGAGCAGTTTTCCGAGCGCGAGATCGTCCGCCTGAAGGCGAAGTATCCCGACGCGCTATTAGCGGCGCACCCCGAGTGCCCCGAGCCGATTCTCGCGCACGCCGACCACGTGGGCTCGACGCGGTCGATTCTCCAGTACGTCACGACGGCGCCCGGGAAGCGTTTCTTAATCGCCACCGAGGAAGGCATCATCCATCAGATGAAGAAGCTCGCGCCCGACCGCGAGTACATTCCGATCCCCCCGGACAACGGCTGCCGCTGCAACGAGTGCCCCTTCATGAAGCTCAACACGCTGGAGAAGCTCTACCTCTGCCTGCGCGACGAGCGGCCCGAGATCCTGCTGCCCGAGGAGCTGCGGAAGGCGGCGGAGAAGCCGCTGTTGAGGATGTTGGAGCTGTCGTAGGAAGTGGTGGTCAGTCTTCAGTTATCAGTTTTCAGTTCTGAACTGACAACTGACAACTGACAACTGATAACTCACAACTCGGATATCCTGCCGCCCCCATGGACCGTCTCGCTGGCGAGGAGCTCGATGCGAGGCTTCGCGCATTTCTGGCCGAGGACGTCGGCCGGCGCGATGTCACCAGCGAGCTGACCGTCTCGGCCGGCGCGGGCGCGCGGGGCGAGATTCTGGCCAAGTCCGAGTGTGTGGTCTCGGGGCTGCCTGTCGCCCGGCGCGTGTTCGAGCTGCTCGAACCGGCGCTGCGCTGGGACGGGGAGACTCCTGCCGGCACGCGTGTCGCGGCCGGATCTTGCCTGGCCTATCTGTCCGGTTCCGCGCGCGCGATCCTGACGGCGGAGCGGGTGGCGCTCAATCTGCTCCAACGCATGTGCGGAATCGCGACGGAGACGCGGCGCTTCGTCCAGGCCGTGGACGGCACGCCCTGCAAGATCCTGGACACGCGCAAGACGGCGCCGGGACTGCGTCCGTTCGACCGGCAGGCGGTGCGGGACGGCGGCGGGACGAACCACCGGTACGATTTGACCCAGATGATTCTCATCAAGGACAACCACCGCCGGCTGGCGGGAAACTTGGCGCGCGCCGTGGCCGGGGCGCGACTCGGCGCGCCGGAGCTGGCGATCGAGGTCGAGGTGGAGTCGGAGGACGATCTTCGGGACGCGATCGCCGCCGGCGCCGATCAGATCCTGATCGACAACCAAACACCCGAAACCGTCGCGCGCTGGTGCGCGATCGCGCGCCAGGAGGCCAAACCGCCGTTCATCGAGGCCTCCGGCAACATGCGCCTGGATACCGTGCGCACCTACGCCTTAGCCGGCGTGGACGCCGTCTCCGTCGGCGCGCTGACCCACTCGGTCCGCGCCGCGGACGTGTCCCTCGAGCTCGCGGCGACATGACCGCCGAGATCAGCGACGTCCTCGTCCTGGGCGCCGGCATCGCCGGCTGCGCCGCGGCGCTGGCGGCGGCGCGCGACGGCGCCTCGGTCATGTTGGTCACGCGAGCCCGGGAAGCCAGCGAGTCCAACACCTACTACGCGCAGGGCGGCATCGTCGGGCGCCCGCCCGGGGACACGCCCGAGAAGCTGGCGGCCGACATCGAGCGCGCGGGCGATGGGCTGTGCTCCCCCGAGTCCGCCCTCCTTCTGGCGCGCGAGGGCCCGGACTTAGTCGAGAAGCTCCTCATCGAGGAGCTGCAAGTGCCGTTCGATCGCGAGGGCGCCGGGTTCCATTGGACGATGGAAGGCGCGCACACGGTCGCGCGCGTGCTCCACGTCAAAGACCAGACCGGAATCCCCGTCGAGCGCGCGCTGCTGGAGGCTTGCCGCCGGGAGAAGAACATTTCCTGGTGCCTGGAGACCACCGCGGTCGACCTGCTGACGCTCTCGCACGATTCGGTGTCCCTGACCGACCGCTACCATCCGCCCGCGGTCATCGGCGCCAACCTCCTGTCGCGGAGCAGCGGCGTCGTAACTCCCCATCCCGCCCGCGAGACCATTCTGGCCACGGGCGGCCTGGGTCAGGTTTACCAGCACACCACGAACCCGCCCGGAGCGCGCGGCGACGGCTTCGCGATGGCCAAGCGCGCCGGGGCGCGGCTGCTCAACCTCGAGTACATCCAGTTTCATCCGACGGCGCTGGTTCACCCCAAGGGCCGGCTCCTCTTGACCGAAGCGCTTCGGGGCGAGGGCGCGCGCATCACGGACGCCTCCGGCAAGGAATTCCTCCGCGCGGTCCATCCCGCCGGGGAGCTGGCGCCCCGCGACATCGTCGCCCGGGCCATTCACCAGCGGATGCTGGAGAAGGACGAGCCGCACGCGCTGCTGGACATTTCGCACAAGGACGCCGGCTGGATCCGGGAGCGGTTTCCGGGCCTGGTCCAGCGTTGCCTGGAACTGGGATTCGATCTGACGGCGGGCCCCGTCCCCGTCGTTCCCGCCGCGCACTACGCGTGCGGAGGGGTGGCGGTGGACGGCAACGGCCGCACGACCCTGGGACACCTGCGCGCGGTCGGCGAGGTTTCGTGCACGGGCGTTCATGGCGCCAACCGTCTGGCTTCGACGTCGCTGCTGGAGGGTCTCTTGTGGGGCTGGTTTGCCGGAAGGGCCGCCGCCCGGCAGGCCGAGCTCACGCGCCATCGCCCCTCCTCCGAGGTTCGCGCGTGGCAGCCGGAACATGAGCCCGTGGATCCCGCGTTGATCGCCCAGGACTGGATGGTCATCCGCCACACGATGTGGAACTACGTCGGGCTGTTGCGTTCGGAACGGCGGCTGGATCGGGCCGGCCGTATCCTGGGCGAGCTCCAGTACGAGATCGAGCAGTTCTATCGCCGCGGCACGATGTCGGACGAGCTGCTGGGCGTGCGCAACGGCGTCCAGACGGCGCTGGCGATCCATCGGGCGGCCAGCGACAACAGGGTGTCGAGAGGGTGTCACTATCGGGTCGATGGTTGAGAGCTGATCGCTGACGGCTGACAGCTCATCTGGGCTATAGTTCCCCCCTTCATGAGCGTCCTCTACCTGCATTTCGAGACCAACGACCGGGCCTCGCGCTTGACGAAGCTCCAGAAGAGCGGCGCCCACATCGTGGTGGCGGAGCCGCGGTGGCCGTCTTTCTTCGAGCTGGCCAAGCGGGAGAAGCCTTACGCGGTGGCCGTCGATTTTTCGCACGCCCCTTCCCACGCGCTGGAGACCTCCGACTACCTCTCCAAGGCTCGGGAGACCAAGGAGGCCGCACTCTTCCTGCTGCGCGTGCCCGCGGACCGGGTGGAAGCGGTCGTCAAGCGGCTCCCTCACGCCACGCTCTTGACCGAGAACGAGTTGTCGGCCAGGTTGGCGCAGATGGAGAAAGAGGCGGAAGCGCGCGCTCGCGAGAAGAAGGAAGCGGCCGCGCAGGCGAAAAAGGCCGCTCGCGCAGCCAAGGCGTTGGCGTCGGGAAAGGGAAAGCCGGTCCCCGTCGTCAAGGCCAAGCCCGCGCCCAAGCCCAAGCCCGCTCCGGTCGCGGCCAAGAAGAAACCCGCGAAGAAGGCCGCGCCGCCCGCCCGCAAGGCTCCGCCCAAGAAGCTCAAGAAAAAGAAGTAGGAGACACCAGCATGGCCGGATTCAGCCGCGCAGAGCTCAAGGCCTACGCCAAGGCGCAGCGGCCCGATTTCGAACGCGTCTTGAAGGAGATCGTCGAGATCCCATCGGTCTCCGTCGAGCCCGATCGCAAGGGGGAAGTGCACCGGGGGGCGGAATACGCCGTGGCGCTGCTGGAATCTTACGGGGCCAAGGCGGCGCTGCACGAGACCAAAGGCCATCCGATCGTCTACGGCCGCTTCGACCGCGGCGACCAGTACCCGACGGTCACCGTCTACAACCACCT
>JBDTXY010000213.1:0-5343 GCA_040005945.1 Acidobacteriota bacterium | reverse complement strand
CGCCGGTCACAGCGTCAGGGGTGGGGGTTCTCGGCCAACGCCTTCAGCTCGATCCGCGCCAGGCCATAGGGAGAGCGCACGTTGTCCCCGTACACGATCAGCCGCACGGGTCCCTCGTTTTCGGGCAGGGGTCCGTCGGGGCCCTCGCCGACTAAAAAGACCTTGGGATCGCGCCGGTGCATGCGCAGCTCGCCGATCGAGAATGCCGCCGCGTAGCCGTCGCGCGCGGTGATCAGGACGACCGCGGTCGAGGACTTGCGCTCGGCCGCCATCGAACGGATGTCGTATCCGGACTTCTCCAGGACCTCGAGCAGCGGCAGGCCGTGGTAGATCTCGATGTTGCCGTGCGTGTCCTCCAGGCGGATGTCCATCGGGTGATGACTGCGAAGGAACGCGTTGTCGATCGCGCGATCGGGCAATCCCGGAAGGCGCAGGATGGGCGCGGGCTGTTCCGCCCGGGCGCACAGTGGCGCGGAGAAGAGCAGGGCGGCGGCGGCTAAACGCGTATAGCGGTTCATCGATGAGAATGGGTTCGTTTCGACGATTCTACTCCCGCTCCAGGCGGACCAGGTCCTCGTAGGTCTCCCGGCGGCGCGCCACGCGAAAGGAGCCGCCCTCGACCAGCACTTCGGCCGCGCGCGGGCGGAAGTTGTAGTTCGACGACATGGCGAACCCGTAGGCCCCGACGTTGCGGATGGCGAGTAAGTCTCCCTCCGCGGGCTTGTCGATGACGCCGTCGCGCACGAAGAAATCGCCGGTCTCGCACACGGGCCCCACGATGTCGGCGGTGAACGGCTCTCCCCGGGGGGCGACCGGCTCGATCGGATGCGACGCGCTGTAGAGCGCCGGCCGCAGCAGGTCGTTCATCGCGGCGTCCGTGACGATGAAGTTTCTCCCGAGGCTTTCCTTGAGGTACAGCACCCGGGTCACGAGGGTTCCGGCGCGCGCGACGATGGAACGGCCGGGCTCGATCAAGACGCGCAGCGAGAGCCCCGTCAGCTCAGGCAGGACCGCCGCGGCATAGGCCTCCGGCGAAAGCGACGCCTCCTCGGTCTCGGCCACGCCGACGCCGCCGCCCAGGTCCAGCGTCTCGAGCGGGACCCCGGCGGCGAGGAGCTCGCGGGCCAGCGAAGCCAGCGCGCGCGCCGTCTGGGCGAGCGGCGCGGAATCCAGGATCTGGCTTCCGATGTGCGCCTGGAGGCCGGTGAAGCAGGTGTGCGGGTAACGCGCCGCTTCGCCAAAGAGCCCCCGCGCCCTGGCGACGTCGATGCCGAACTTGTTCTGCTTCAATCCGGTCGCGGTGTAGGGATGCGAGCCCGAGTCGATGTCGGGATTGACGCGCAGCGCGACGCGCGCGGTCCGGCCCAGCGTCTTCGCGATCTCGTCGATCTTCTCGAGCTCCCGCTCCGACTCGGCGTTGAAGGCCAGAATCTGCAGCTCCGCGCCCAGGAGGATCTCCTTCTCGGTCTTGCCCACGCCGGAGAAGACGATCCGGTCCGCGGGGACTCCGGCCTCCATCGCCGCGCGCAGCTCGCCCCCCGAGACGACGTCGACTCCCGCGCCGAGCGCCGCGAGGCTCTTCAGGACGGCCAGGTTCCCGTTGGCCTTCATCGCGTAGCACACCAGGTGCGGCACGGGCGCGAAAGCGGCGTCGAAACGGCGGAAGTTCTCCTCGATGAGCGCCCGGCTGTAGACGTAGACGGGTGTCCCGGCCTCGCGCGCGATCCGCGTCAGCGAAACGCCGTCGCAGGAGAGCTCGTTGTCGTCGCGGGAGAAGCCGGCCACGGAAGGGGACGATACCCCAGCGCGCGAGGCGCGCAGCCTCAGCGCGTTTTGGGTTCGGAGCTCCACTGCTGCGGCTGACCTCCGTAGAGGTAATTGCCGTAGTACTCGGAATAGCGGTCGTCCCGGTGGCTGGGAAAGTCGATGTACGGCGCGAGGCAGTGCGGGCAGCGCAGCGGGTTGAAGTACGCGAAGGAGCCGCCGCACTCCGCGCAGGGTGGGAGCCGGGCTTCGAGCCTTGAAAGCGCCGCGAGGTCGGGGTGCCCCAGCGCGGGTGGCGCTCCCTCCTCGTAGTCGCTGATGATGAGCGTGTGCGGCCTCTGACTGCAGTAGAAGTAGGCCGAGCCGGAAAATCCCGCGTGGAAGGACTGGAGCCGAAAGCTCTGAGCGCACGCGTCACAGACGCAGAGCAGGGAGACGTAGCCCGGCGTGATCGTGCCGGCGAAGTGCAGGCCCCGGAAGAACAGCCCGCGGCCGGTCAGCTCCGCCGGATCGCCCGGACATTCGGGCAGGGAGAGCGGCTGAAAGCGGATGCCGCGGCCTTTGGCCGTTCAAGAGGTCCTCTTCCGAGGGCTGCTTGGAGTTCCCGAGCAAGCAGCCCGCCTCGACGGCGAAAGGCGGGGCCGACCCGAAACGTGAATGCCGCGGTCGAGAGCCCTTCGGCCACGGCCGAGGAGAGATCGTAGGAGCGGGTCTTGCCGGACCTGTCGATGAGCTCGAGTTTGGGATCCTGGGTGAGGAGCCGTACTCGGATGCGTCTGTCGGAGGGCACCTTCCTGTCTTCGATCCGGCAGAGCTCATCACCCGAGAGGCGGGCGATCAGGAGGGGAGCCGACACGCTCGGATCGGCCATTTCTACCTTTTCTCCGCCACCGCGTCGAAGATCTCCTCGATTGACATCGTTTCGGCCACGGCGTTTTCGACGCCGTCCACCCCTCGAAACCGTTCGAAGGCCGCCGCGTCGAAGTTGGAAACCACGGCTTCGATTCCCCAACCCCGAACGCGGACGCGAGCGGCGTCGAATTCGTCGAGCTCGGTGCCAAACGCGGTGCGAGCCTCTGTCCTTCCGTTCGTATAACGGATCCGACGGAATCGGGCCAGCAGGGCGGGACCGGGCTCATCGGCGAGGAGGCGCCCTCGCGCCAGGATGCCGATGCGATCGGCAGCCGCCTCGGCTAGCGCGGCTCGGCGAGTCGTGAACACAGTGGCCGTCCCTTGGGAGGCAAAGGAGCGAAGCTGTGCGACAAGATTGTTTGAGCCGGTCTCTTCCGGTGTCTCGAGGAGTAGGAGCTCTGGAGGCTTTCGATTTGCTTGCGTCGAGGAAAGACTCTTTCCGGACGGTAGGAAGAGCCGGCGAGATCGAAGGCGCCACCGAGAGGCGGCATCGAGGCCCAGGATCCTCACTCGACCGGTCTCCGCGCGGTGCTTTCCAGTCAGGCTCCCCATGAGCGCGCCGGGAGCATCACCTTGTCCGAGAATTGCGTAGACCGATCCGCGAGGAACGGAGAAGGTCACACCTCCCAAGACCATGGAGCCGCCGTCCCACACCGCCAGGTTCTCCACTTGAACTGCGAGTGAGAGGGAGACAGTCATGGCGGGCTTTCCGGCGTCTGGACGGAGGACGCGACATCGTTCGCGACGGGCGCCCGGAAATCGTACCGGCGCAGGAAGGGCGCGGCCGCGGCGATCGCGCCGGTGATGACGACCGTGAGGATCCCGCCCGAGACGACCGAGACGGTCACGCCCACGACTGTCGAGGCAAAGAGCGACGCGATCAGCCCGGCTTCGAGCTCGCCCAGCTGCGGTCCGCCCATGAAGAAGATCATGTTGATCGAGGTCATCCGCCCGCGCAGGCGGTCCGGGGTGATGAACTGCCGCAGCGTCTGCCGGATGACCGTGGAGATTGCGTCGGCCAAGCCCGTCGCGGCCAGCGCGAAGAGTGTCAGCACGAAGCTGCGCGAAAATCCGAAGACGACCGTGGCCGCGCCGTAGGCGGCCACCGCCCAGAGAAAAATCCGACCCTGGCGCGCCGGAAGCGGGCGCACCGAGAGAAACAGGGCCCCCGCCAACGCGCCCACGGCGGGCGCCGCGGCGAGGATGCCGTAGCCCTTCGCGCCGACCTTCAAGACCTGGTCGGCGAAGATGGGAAGCAGCGATGTCGCTCCCGAGAAAAACGTCGCCAGGAAGTCGAGCCCCATCGTCCACACCATCAAGGGCGTCGTAAAGACGAAGCGCAATCCCTCCATCAACGCCGCGCTCATCTGCACCTTCCCCTGAGTGGGCTCCGGCGCGCCGGAGGTCCGCATCGTCGCGAGCGCCCAGATGACCGCGAGAAAGGAGGCCGCGTTGATGAGATAGATCATCGACAGGCCCGCCGTCGGAGAGGTGCCGGGATGGCGCGCGATGAAGATTCCCCCGAGCGCCGGCCCGCCGATCAGGGCCGCCTGGAAGACCGAGAGATTTAGGGAGAGCGCGCCGGGAAGGTCCTCCGGCGGCACGAGCCGCGGGATCAGCGCCTGGCGGGAGGGGCCATCGAAGGCGACTGCCGAGGCGGAGAGCGCGTTCAACGCATACAGCATCCAGAGCTGCTCTCGCCCGGATGCGGTGACGCCCCAGAGCGCGAGGGCGACCGCCGTCATCGCGATTTGGGTGAAGAGCATGATGCGCCGCCGGTCGTACCGGTCCGCGACGACGCCGCCCCAGAGCGAGAACACCACGATCGGCACCACGCGCGTGAGCCCCACGAACCCCAGAGCCAGCGGCGAGTGCGTCAGCAGGTACACGTGCCAGTTGATCGCCACGACCTGCATCTGGGAGCCGGTCAAGGAGAGCAGTTGGGACGCGATCAGGCGGCGGTAGTCGCGGTGGGCGAGGGCCTGGTACGGTTTTCGCGGGACAGACGACACGGGGACGGATTGTAGCGACGTCCCGGGTCGAGGATGCCTACCGGGATCGCGGCGTGCGCTGGCGCCAGGGTTCCTGGCCCGGGCGCGGCGTGATTGTCGGCGTCGCCGTCGGCGACGCGCCGGACCCGAGCTCGCCGTGCGGAAGCGGCGTCCTCGCGAACGGGATTCCCTCGAACGGGAAGCGAAGTAGGGCGAACGTCCGAACCGGGCGGCCGTTCTTGCGGGCGGGCTCGAACCGCCACTGGCCCACCGCTTCGACGGCCGCCCGCGTCAAGTCTTCTCGGGCCGCCTTGTCCACGGTGACGCGGACAGGGGCGCCGTCCTCGGCGACGAGGACCCGCAGGATGACGAGGCCGCGCACCCGCTCCCTCAGAGCCCGTTCGGGGTAGATGGGCATGGCGGAGACAATCGCGCGAGGAGGAGTGTCGACGAGATCGGGAGCGACGAACTTCAGAGGGAGCGTCGAGGAAGGGCGCGCTGTCGGTGTGGGGTTCGCTCGAGTCGTCGAAACGCGCGACGGTGAAAGTGTAGGCGGCGCGAGCGTTGGCGTGAACGTGGAGATTGGAGGCGGCGCTGTCGGCGTCGGCGTGAGCGTGAGCGTCCGCGTGGGTGGGGCCGGGGTCGTCCTTAAACTCGATCGGTTTTTCGCTGCCCT
>JBDTXY010000212.1:0-5359 GCA_040005945.1 Acidobacteriota bacterium | reverse complement strand
GGCGTCTCGATCTGGAGCGTGACGATGGCCTGTCCCGGCTCGACCCATTCGCCCTCGCGGTGGTGGCGCGTTAAGACCGTGCCGCTGGCCGTGGCATTCAGCGTGCCTTCTTTTTCGAAATGGCGGATCTTGTCCAGGCGGACCCGCAGCGATTCTTCCTCGGCGTCGAGCTGTCCTTTCTCGGTCTCGCGGGCGCGGATGTCCGCCGCGATCGCGTCGCGCTGATGTTGGAGGCTCTCCAGGTTGGCCGCGGGAGAAACGCCGTCTCTGACGAGCCGTCCGATGCGCCGTTCTTCAGAGGACACGCCCGCAAACTGCGCCCGGAGCTTCTCGATCTCCTGCAGGCGCGTCTTGTCGCGGGCCTGGACCTGCGAGATTTGCCGCTGGATGTCCAGCCCATCCTCGGAGAGGCCCGGCTCCTCCAGCCGCGCGATCTCCTGCCCCGCCTTGATCGCCTCGCCCTCCTCGGGCACGCGCGTGGTCAGCCGGCCGCGGCGGGAGAAAGACAGGCTCAGGCTCTGCTCCTCGGCGATGGCCAGCAGGCGCAGCGGTTGGCCGCTGTCGTTCTCCCGGCGCACGAGCTCTCCGTAGCCCCACGCCCCGGCCACCGCGATTCCCACCGCCAGGACGACCCAGAGGGTCTTTTTCACTACACCCAAGCTTAACGCCGTCGCCTCCGCTTCGCGAGGGGGGCCTGGCTGTCGCCACCGGTTCGTGGCTCGGCCAAAGGGCCTCGACCCCACGAACCTGGCCCCCCTCGCTCCGCTCCAGCTCCCGCAACGCAAGTCGTTTCGCTCGCCCGAACTCGCGAAACTTGGTCGCGTTGCGAGCGGTTGAGACAGTGCCTTCAACAAGGGACGAAATCGCTATCGATCTAGAATCCCTCGACGAAAGAGGCTCTTTCTGTCGCTCGCGGCGCGAGGAATCTCAGCGAGCGCAGCGGAGGCGAGGGCGGGTGATAAGTTTCGGGCCCGAGATGCCCAGCCAGACCCCCATCACCGTCGCGCGCGGCGACGGCATCGGCCCCGAGATCATGGACGCGACGCTGCGGATCCTGACCGCGAGCGGCGCGCGCCTGGCGATCGAAGAGATCGAGATCGGCGAGAAGGTCTACCTCGCGGGCAACACGTCCGGCATCGATCCTTCGGCCTGGGCGTCCCTGCGCCGCACGAAGGTCTTCCTCAAGGCGCCCATCACCACGCCGCAGGGGGGAGGCTTCAAGAGCCTGAACGTCACGACCCGCAAGACTCTGGGGCTCTACGCCAACGTCCGGCCTTGCGTGTCCTACCACCCCTACATCGCCACCAAGCATCCGGTGATGGACCTGGTCGTCGTGCGCGAGAACGAGGAAGACCTCTACGCCGGGATCGAGTATCGCTTAACGCCCGACGTCTATGAATGCCTCAAACTGATCACGCGGCCGGGCTCCGAGAACATCGTCCGCTATGCCTTCGAATACGCGCGCCGCAACGGCCGCAAGAAGGTCACCTGCTTCACCAAAGACAACATCATGAAGATGACGGACGGCCTGTTCCACAAGGTCTTCGACGAGATCGCCGCGCTGTACCCCGACATCCAGAACGAGCATTGGATCGTGGACATCGGCGCGGCCAAGCTCGCCGACTCGCCCGAGGTCTTCGACGTCATCGTCATGCCGAACCTCTACGGCGACATCCTGTCGGACGTGGCCGCGCAGATCGCGGGCTCGGTGGGCCTGGCGGGATCGGCCAACGTCGGAGCGAACTTCGCCATGTTCGAGGCGATCCACGGCTCCGCGCCGCGCCGCGCCGGTCAGAACCTGGCGAACCCTTCGGGCCTGCTCCTGGGGGCCGTGATGATGCTGGTTCACATCGGCCAGCCGGACGTGGCCGAGGGCGTCCACAACGCATGGCTGAAGACGCTCGAGGACGGCATCCACACCTACGACGTCTACACGGAAGGCGTCAGCCGGGAAAAGGTCGGCACCAAGGAGTTCGCGGAGGCCGTCGTCGCGAGACTGGGCCGCAAGCCCGAGAAGCTCAAGGTTGCCGCCTACAGCGCCGCGCCCCGTCAAAGCGCCGCGCCGCCGGCCTTCCCCGTGCGCCCGAGACCCAAGCAGGAGACCGTCGGCGTGGACGTGTACGTGGGATGGCAAAGCCCCGACACCGACGCGCTGGCCGCGGCCCTCCAGCCGCTGGCGCAGCCGGAATTCCGGCTCACGATGCTGACCTCGCGCGGCATCAAGGTCTGGCCGGACGGGCAGCCCGAGACGTTCCGCGGAGACCAGTGCCGGGGCCGTTTCGTGGCCTCCAACGGCGCAACCGTGAAACACGCCGACATCATCGCGCTGCTCTCGCGCATCGCCGCCGCGGGCCTGGAGTTCGTCAAGACCGAGAACCTCTCCAACTTCGACGGCGAGCGCGGATACTCGCTGGGCCAGGGGGAATGACGATGGCGCCGGAACCGGGCAAACCCTTAGTCGGGATCCTGATGGGATCCAAGTCGGACTGGGAAGTCATGAAGAATGTTTCCGAGACCCTGGAGAAGTTCGGCGTCGCCTCCGAGTCCCGGGTGCTCTCGGCGCACCGCACCCCGAAGGAGACGACCGAGTACGTTTCGTCCGCGGCCGGGCGCGGGCTGGAAGTCTTGATCGCCGGAGCCGGCGGGGCGGCGCACTTGGCCGGAGTTGCCGCCGCCCACACGACGCTGCCCGTCCTCGGCGTGCCGATGGAGAGCGCGTCCCTGAAGGGCCTCGATTCGCTGCTCTCGACCGTCCAGATGCCGGCCGGCATTCCGGTGGCGACGTTTGCCATCGGCAAGCCCGGGGCCGTCAACGCGGCCCTCTTCGCCGTCGCGATCCTGGCCAACAAGCGGGCTGACCTCGGACGCAAACTGGCCGAATTCCGGGCCGAGCAGGCCGCCAAGATCCTGAAAGAGACGTTGCCCTAGGCTCCCCGAACCTGTCCCGAGTGGGAACCGTTGGCTCGATGGCCAAGAAAGGGGTTCCTCGCTGCGCTCGGAATGACAAGGGGATTCCGGTTCCCGCGGGCGGCGATTGACTTAAAATAGGGGCCGTCACCGCCGGGCGAGGAGATCGCCGCCTGGCGAAGGAGGCGCTTCCCATGGACCTCGCAGAGTACTCAGACGAAGAACTGCTCGAAGCTGGCCGCGAAGCGCTCAAGATCGAGCGATGGGCTCGCGCCAAGACCTTCCTGACCGAGTATTTCGACCGCCATCTCGCGCGGGGCGATTCGCTCTCGGCCTCCGCGTTGGCCAGCTTCGCTCTGAGCCTGGGCCACACCTCCGAGGCGCGCCGAGGGCTCGAGCTCTGCAAGCGGGCTCAGAGTTCCGACTCCCGCAATCCCTATATCTCCTGGTGCCTGGCGAACCTGCATTTGCTCAACCGCTCGCGCAAGGAGGCCATCGAAACCGTCGAGCGCGGCCTGCGCGCGATGCCTGACAATTTCGCCCTGATTCGCCTGCGCAAGAAGCTCGGGCTTCGCCAGTCGCCTCCCCTGCCGTTCCTGGATCGTAATCACGGATTGAACGTCCGGCTCGGAAGGCTGATGCACCGGCTCAAGGGAACCACCAAAGCCGTCGCCTAGACGAAGGCGCCTACTTGGCCGGGACAATCTCCGTCACGGGATGGATTTCCCAACGCGTGCCGCGGGGATCCGGCTGGTCGTCGTCCGGCTCGTAGTAGAGCCAGCCCGTCACGTGGATTTTCATTCCGTAGAACTTGCGCAGCGCATCCGGCGAGAATGCCGCCGTCTTCTTCTGCCAGGCGGGCGTGACCTCGACGAGGACCCATTTGCGCGTGTCGGTCTCCCCCGCGGCGGTCGCCAGCGTGAGATGGTAATCGCCGTCCTCTTCCCTTTCGGTCTGGACGACGTAGCCCTCGATCGCGGCTCCCCGAGTCTCGGAGAACCCGGACTTGTCTTTCTTGGCGAGCATCGCATCCAGCGTCACCGCGGAGTCGATCTCGGCGGCCTTCGGAGACTCTGCGCGCGAGCTGAGCTTGTGCTGCGCGGCGGACTCGCCCTTGTCGCCCGGCCTGTCCTGTCCAACCATGACACCGACGCTCAAAACGGCGGCCAGAAAAAGCAGCGCGTTCAGAATCCATCGCATGGTGTTTACTCCTCCGGGCCTGCACGCCTCAAAAAGACGGCCTAAAGCCCGACCAATCACTGGACTGCAACAGTTGGGCCATGTCGCTTGACGGAATTCACTCACTCCGATAAGGTGCGCCCTCTGCCGCGGGGTGGAGCAGCCTGGTAGCTCGTTGGGCTCATAACCCAAAGGTCGCAGGTTCAAATCCTGCCCCCGCAACCAAGATTCTCGAACGCCGGGAGGACCCTCCCGGCGTTAATTTTCTTCATCGCCACAAGGCCGCTGCGACCCCGGCGACTCATCCTCGGCGCGAGACGCCGTGACGTCGATGAACACACGCGACGAAGGGCACCAGGTCGCGGCTGAGGCTCGACTCCGGTTCGGAAAGTAAGAAAAGCCCGGCCTCGTCTCAGACGACCGTTCCGAAGAGGGCACCCACGCCCGCGGTGATGGCCATGGCCAGCGCTCCCCAGAAGGTGACGCGCACCGCGCCGGCGAGGACGCTGGCGCCGCCGGTTCGAGCCGCGAGGGCGCCGAGAAGCGCCAGAAACGCCAGCGATGTCCCGGAAACGACCGGGATCAGCGCCCCTTCCGGCACCACGCCCGTGACCATCAGGGGCATCGCGGCCCCGACGGCGAAGCTGGCGGCCGACGTGAGAGCGGCCTGGATCGGGCGCGCGCTCAATGTCTCGGAAATCCCGAGCTCATCGCGAGCATGCGCGCCGAGCGCGTCGTGGGCCATGAGCTGCTCGGCGACCTTTCGGGCCAGGTGCGGATCGAGGCCCCGGCCGACGTAGATCGCCGCCAGCTCCTCGTGTTCGCCCTGGCTGTCCGCCTTGAGCTCCGCGCGTTCCCGCTCGAGCTCCGCGTTTTCGGTATCGGCCTGGGAGTGGACGGATACGTACTCGCCGGCCGCCATCGACATCGCTCCGGCGACTAAGCCCGCGGCGCCGGCGACCATGACGCTGCCGTGGCTTCCGTGCGCGGCCGCGACGCCGAGGACGAGGCTCGCGGTCGAAACGATGCCGTCGTTGGCTCCAAGAACGGACGCGCGCAGCCAGCCGATCCGCCCCGTGCGGTGTCGTTCTCCGTGACGCAAATGAATGGTCGTCGGGCTCACCGCCCCACGACGAGCACCGTAAACGTCCCCGGAACCTGGCTTGGCCGGGGGCGTGGCTGCTCTGCCGTGGGCGACGGCGGCGGGCCGAACTCGGATGTCACCAGGAATACGCGGTGGGTCTTCTCGTCGACGGCCATGGTCCGAGCTCCC
>JBDTXY010000211.1:0-5363 GCA_040005945.1 Acidobacteriota bacterium | reverse complement strand
TGCAGCGAGCAGTCGGCGGTCTGTGCCGAAGCAATCCGCGCCTTTCTCGCGGAGCAGCGATGACGAACGTCGTCGTCCGCAAGATCCTTCACGTCGATATGGACGCCTTCTACGCGTCCGTCGAACAGCGCGACGATCCGTCGCTCGCGGGCAAACCGGTCGCGGTGGGCGGCCGGCCCGAGAGCCGCGGCGTCGTCGCGGCCGCCAGCTACGAGGCGCGGAGGTTCGGCGTCCGGTCGGCCATCCCGATGGCGCGGGCCGTGCGCCTGTGCCCGGGCCTCGTCATCCTCCGGCCGGACTTTTCCAAGTACGCCGCCGTCTCGCAGCAGGTGTTCGCGATCTTCCGCGGCGTGACGACGCTCGTCGAGCCTCTCTCGCTCGACGAGGCCTACCTCGACGTCACCGAGAACGCGTGGTCGGTGCCGCTGGGCGTCGAGGTCGCCCGCCGCCTGAAGGCGAAGATCCGCGAGGAGACGGGCCTGACCGCCTCCGCCGGCGTCGCGCCGAACAAGTTCCTGGCCAAGATCGCATCCGGCTGGAAGAAGCCGGACGGCTTGACGGTCATCTCTCCCGAGCGGATCGAAGGTTTTCTCCAGGGGCTCCCGGTGGACGCGCTCTGGGGCGTCGGGCCCAAGACCGCGGCAAAGCTGCGGGCAGCCGGCATCGAGCGGCTCGTGGACGTGCGCAGCGCGCCGGAAGACGTTCTGCAGCGGGCGGTCGGCAGTTGGGCGGCCGGGCTTCGCCGGCTCTCCTTCGGAGACGACGACCGGGTCGTCAACCCGAACCAGGAGCGCAAGTCGGTCGGCTGCGAGGAAACCTACGCGAAGGACCTGGACGAGACCGCGAAGATCCAGGCGGAGGTCGAGGTTCTCGCGCGGCGCACCGCCGCGTACCTGGAACGCAAGGACCTGCGAGCGCGCACCGTCGTCCTCAAGCTGCGCTACGCGGACTTCCAGACGATCACGCGCAGCGACACGCGCGACCCGTCCACGCGGTCCGCCGACGAGATCGCCGCGCGCGCCGTCGCGCTGCTGGAGAAGACCGACGCGGGGACTCGCCCGGTGCGCCTGCTCGGCGTTTCGGTGCACGGCTTCCACGAGCGCGCGGAAAAAGAATCCGAAACGGAGGCGGCGCCGGATCCGACCGATCAGCTCGATCTCCCGGTCCAGTAGGGCCCGGGGGCCGGTCTAGACTTGCGGGCGCGGAGGCACGACGTGCGTGGACGTCCCCGGATGGTGCGCCGGCGTCACGGGCGCGCGCGCGACCGGTGACGGGGGTGCGGCGAGCGGCGCCGAGATCTTCGCGATGAAGCTGTTGCCGTCTCCAAATCGACGGAGCGGCGGCACGTTCCTGGCTCGTGCGAGGGGCCGCCCGCAGGCGCATCGGCGGCCGAGCTCTTCAATGGCCGATCCTTTCCTACGCACGTTGCGAACGTCTCAATCCTATCCCGGCGGGACGGTGATCTTCACGTATCGTGGTCATCATGCCTGACCGACGGGGCTTCGCAAATGCCTAGATATTGGTGGCAATGCACCTCGTGCGGCGACAGGCCGGCGTGGTTGACGGTCTGCCGCTCCCGCAGCGTCGCCGCTTTCATCTGGGACGAGTTGGCGCCCAGCGGCTGGGACCAGGAGCTTCTGCGTCGTCGGTGCAAGTGCAGGCGGCGCTCACTGCGCATCACGTACCGGTTAAGGCGCGGCGATCCGGAAAGGGTCAGCGTCAAACACATCGTCGGGCTCGGCCCGGATGGCGACTACCTCCCCATGCTTTGGGAAACCTTTCGGCATTCGAGCCCCCGGACGAACTGGATCGACCTCAAGTACCAGAGAGGACGCAATCCCTGGGGCCTGACCAAGCGGCTGGTTCTGGAGAAGGCGCAGCTCGTGCGCCTGCTGCGCGCGTACGCACACGCGACCGGTCGCGCGATCGCCGGGCCCCAAACCCAGCGCCGAAGGTGACGGTCAGCGCGCCCGGGGCTCGCCCGACGCCCGGCGCTCGAACATCTGGTACATGTGGTGCGCTTCGTGATGGCCCATGTACTCCATGCAGAAGTGAACGTCGTAGCCGGGATATTCGGCGTGTCGGCCGGGGCGATGCCAATCCTGCGGCGAGAGCTTCTCGAGTCGGCCGATCAATCGGCTGCGCGTGCCCTGGAACCACTTCAGCAGCTCGCCCGAGCTCTTCTTCGCGATCGCCGCGAACTCCGGATCCCCCTCCGGCTCGTAGCCCACGATCGTCGGGGTCTCCTGCGTCAACATCGCGTCGAGCCTTCCCTCGAACACCTGCTGCAGGCGCGCGATGTGGGCCAGGACTTCCTTGACCGACCACTGCTCGGGCTTCAAGCGCTTCGCGAAGGATTCCTCGTCGAGCTCCGCACACAGCCGAGTCACGTCTTCGCCCTGGGACTTCAATCGCTCGATGAGCTTCGCGTGGGAAAGGTGTTTGTCGGACATGGCGGGATGCTATCGCGCGGCGGGGCCTGTCGTGATGCCCTTGCGGATCGCGGCGAGCGGCGCGGGGTCGTCGTAGGTGACGCCGTTCTTGTTGCCCGAGACGCCGAGCCTCCGAAAGAGGCCGGGCAAATCGGCGTCGACCGGAGCGTTGGACATCTTGGTGTAGAGCTCTTCCAGGACGGGAACGCCCGTGGCCTGATCGCCTGCTTTCAGGGCGCGCTCGATGGGCCACGAGATGCGCACGTCGCCGCCGGCTTTCACGATGCCGCGCAGCGCGTCATCGAGGGACTTGCGATTGTTGGTTCGCTGGCGGATCTCGACGTCGGCGAGGAAGCAATAGACGGCGCCTCCCCAGTACGTGGCATTCCAGCCGTGCGACCGGTCCAATCCCTGATTCCGGATGCCGTCGAGCCCCTTCGGAGCTCCCCAGAGCAGCCACTTCCAGATGTCGTCGGCCGGGGCGAGACCGGCCCGGGCGCGCACCAGCGGCTCCACGTAGGTCGCGATGCCTTCCTCGAGCCATGCGTGGCCCGTCATGGAAGGCAAGGCCAGGTGCACCATCTCGTGCACGAGCTCCCAGTTGGCGGCAAAATCTTCGGCGGTCGTGTCCTCTCCGACGGAGATGCGGATCGAAGCCTGTCCGCCTTCGCCCCGGGTTTCTCCTCCGGAGATGCTCCCCGACCCCCCCGCGTGGATCGTCACCGCGACGCGCTGGACGGGAAAGCTTCCGTAGTACGCCGCGACGGCGCGCCCCGCTTTCTCGACCCAGGACAAGAGGACGGCGTCCGGAGGCTCCACGGAGTGCCGCACGATCGTGACGTCGAGCCGTCCTCCGGGAACCGGAATCTGGTTCGGCGAAGCCGGCGCCGCTGCGAGCGTGAAGAAGAGCACCAGCGGGCCGATCGCCGTCAGCGCTTCTCCATCGGAACAAACGCCCGCTCCTCCGGGCCCAGGTACACCTGGCGCGGACGCGCGATCTTCTCTTCCGGATCCTCCAGCAGCTCTTCCCACTGCGCCAGCCACCCTGCCGTTCGGGGGATCGCGAAGAGCACGGTGAATGCCGCCGTCGGGATGCCCAGCGCCTGATAGATCAGGCCGGAATAGAAATCCACGTTGGGGTAGAGCTTGCGCTTGACGAAATACTCGTCCTGGAGGGCGATCCGCTCGAGCTCCAGCGCGATGTCGAGCAAGGGATTCCGTCCCGTGACCTCGAAGACTTCCTCGGCCATCCGCTTGATGATCTTGGCTCGCGGGTCGAAATTCTTGTAGACGCGGTGCCCGAAGCCCATGAGGCGCTTCTCCCCCTTGCCGTCCTTGACCTCCTGAATGAACGCCGGCACGCGCGAAGCCGTCCCGATCTCCTCCAGCATGCGCAGGACTTCCTCGTTGGCGCCGCCGTGGAGCGGGCCGTAGAGCGCCGAAGCCGCCCCGGCCACCGCCGAATACGGGTCCGTGTGGGCCGAGCCGATGCCGCGCATCGCGGCGGTGCCGCAGTTCTGTTCGTGGTCCGCATGGAGGATGAACAGCACGTCCAGGGCGCGGACCAAGGTGGGGTTGGGCTTGTAGTCCTCGGCCGGCGTCTTGAAGAGCATCGTCAGGAAGTTCGCGCTGTAGTCGATCGCGTTGGCGGGATACACGTACGGCATCCCCATGCTGTGCTTGTAGGCGAAGGCCGCGATCGTGGGCATCTTGGCGATCAGGCGGTGGATCTGCTTGGTCCGGACCTCGGCGCTGTGGACGTCGTGGGCCTCGGGATAGAACGTCGACATTGCGGCCACGATCGAGATCAGCATCCCCATGGGGTGCGCGTCGTAGTTGAACGCGTCCATGAGCTTCTTGAGGCTCTCGTGAATCATGGTGTGGTACGTGATGTCGTGGACCCACTGCTCGTACTGCTTGCAGCTGGGCAGCTCGCCGTAGAGCAGCAGGTAGGCCACCTCGAGGTAGGTGCACTTCTCCGCCAGGACCTCGATCGGATAGCCCCGGTAGCGCAGGATGCCCTTGTCGCCGTCGATGAACGTGATCCGGCTGGTGCAGGAGGCGGTGTTCAGGAAGGCCGGGTCGTAGGACATCAACCCGAAGTCCTCCGGCGCCGCCTTGATCTGGCGCAGGTCCATGGCGCGGATCGTGCCGTTGACGATCGGGAGCTCGTAGCTCTTCCCGGTTCGCCGGTCCACGACGCTCAGCGCGTCGCGGGTCTCGGAGGATTTGCCCTGTGGCGCTTCCGGCTTCGTCGCTTCGACCGTTCCCATCGGTTCCCCCCGCCGCCTATTCTCTCCCGAAGATTGGGTCCTCGCGCCCGTTTGGTCAATGGCGAATCTGAAATGCGGTCACCGGACCATTTCGGCAGATCCGCACGAACCGGGAATCGAACTCGGAATCCCTGGGAAGGGCGGGATTGCCCTCGTTGACCAGGAGGAAATCCGCGCCCAGCCGCTCCAGAGACTTCTGAAGCGCCCGACTGCTGTCGAGCGCCACGTCGGAATAGCGGCCCCATCCGAACCAATCGCCCAGCTGCGTGCCCTGCGCGTAGTACTTCATGGGCTCGTCATGGAAGGCGTAAATCGTGTAGCGGCTCTGGAGGCGAGCGTTCAACTCGGCATAGCAGCGGTAGGAGGGAAACCGGTCGGCCAGAAACGCGCCGCGCTCGGATTGCGTCCGGGGAGGGGCGGCCTCGATCTTCATCCAGGCGTACTGCCTCGCGAGCGCCGGCGCGGCCAGGAGGATCAGCGCCGCGATGCAGGAGATCCACGCCGGCCGTCTCCAGGGATCGGGAAGCCTCGCGATGAGGCTCTCCAGCGCGCCGGCCGTCATGAGCGACAAGACCGGGAGGATGGGCACCAGAAAACGGAGCTGTTGGCTCGTCAGGAACCAGAAGAGCAGGTATCCGAGCGTGAATACCGGAAGCCA
>JBDTXY010000210.1:0-5368 GCA_040005945.1 Acidobacteriota bacterium | reverse complement strand
CTGGCCGCGCGGGTATCCGGGCTGCCCTGGAAAGAGGCGCTCTCGATCGGTCTGCTGATGAACACGCGCGCCCTCATGGCCCTGGTCGTCATCAACATCGGCGCCGACATGGGGGTCATCTCACCGCCCACGTTCTTTTGGCTGGTCGCGATGGCGCTGTTCACGACCGTGATCACGACCCCCATCCTCCGACGCGCCTACCCGACGCCGGAGGCGGCGCACGGCTGGGGCGAGGCGCTGGCCGACTCATCCCGCGCGGGATAGAGTTCTCCGCACCGCAACCCATCTCACAAGGAGGGTCCATGCCCCTGTCTCGTGTGTGTCTTCGCCTGGCGTTCGCGGGTCTCCTGGCTTGCCTCTGCGGGAACCTGGCCGCGCAGAATCCGTCGGCGATCACCCTGGCGGTCGACGCCAGCGATGCGCCGCGGAGGATCTTCCACGTCCGTGAGTCCATGTCCGCCGCTCCCGGGACGCTCACCCTCCTCTACCCGAAGTGGATCCCGGGCGAGCACGGCCCGACCGGGCCGATCACGGATTTAGTCGGCATCAAGATCTCCTTGGCCGGCCGGCCGATCGAGTGGAGGCGCGTGCCCACCGAAATGTGGGCCTTCACGTGCGAGATCCCCGCTCCCGGAGGCGCGCTGGACATCGCGTTCGACTACGTCGCGCCCCTGACGTCCTGGACCAGCGCTTCGGCGCAGCTGACGGTGATCAACTGGTGGCCGCTGCTGTTGTATCCCCAGGGCCCCCAAAGCAGCGACACCATGTTTTCACCCAGGCTGAAGCTGCCGGCGGGATGGAAATCCGGCACGGCCCTGCCCGTCGAGCGCGAATCGGGCAACGGGCTCGCGTTTGCGACGGTGTCGCTGGTCACGCTGATCGACTCGCCGGTCTTGGCCGGCGCGAACTTCAAGACCGTGGACCTCACACCCGGCGAGAAGCCGGGCCACTGGCTGCACATCGCCGGCGACAGCGCCGCCGCCGTCGAGATCACGCCGGAGGACGTCGCCCACTACAAGCGGTTGGTCGCCGAAGCCAACGCCCTTTTCGGGGCGCGTCACTACGCGAACTACCACTTTCTCCTGACGCTGTCCGATCACATTCCCTTCAACGGCCTGGAGCATCACGAGTCCAGCGACAACCGGACCGGCGAGCGGGCGTTCCTGGACGATTCGGCGCGCGAGGTCCTGGGCACGCTGCTCTCCCACGAATACGTCCACTCGTGGAACGGAAAGTACCGAACGCCGGCCGGCCTGGTCTCGGGGGTCACCGCGGACTACCAGCAGCCGATCGACAGCGACCTGCTCTGGGTCTACGAAGGGCTGACGGAATACTACGGCGACGTGCTCGGGGGACGGAGCGGCCTGCGCACGCCCGAGCTCTACCGGGAGAACCTCGCGCTGATCGGAGCCACGATGGACCACCAGGCGGGACGCTCCTGGCGGCCCCTGGTCGACACGGCCGTGGCGGCGCAGCTGCTCTACTTCGGGCGGCCGGAATGGGCGGCGTGGCGCCGCGGCGTCGATTATTACCCCGAGAGCGAGCTGATCTGGCTGGAGGCCGACACGCTCATCCGCCAGAAATCCGGCGGCAAGAAATCGCTGGACGACTTCGTGCGCGCCTTCCACGGCGCTCCGGGCGGAGTCCCGGCGGTCAAGACGTACACGTTCGAGGACGTCGTCGCCGCGTTGAACGGCGTCGCCGCGAACGACTGGACGACATTCCTCCGCGACCGGATCTGGAAGGTCACCCCGCGCGCGCCCCTGTCCGGAATCGAGAACGGCGGCTGGAAGCTGGTCTATACCGACGCCAAGCCCCAGCTGACCAAGGCGTCGGAGGAGACGTCCAAGCTCTACGACTTCTGGTACTCGCTCGGGATGATGGTTCAGGGCGACGGCACCTCGGTCTCCGAGGAGGACGGGATCATCCGCGACGTGGTCCCCGGGATGCCCGCCGCCGCGGCCGGTGTCGGACCCGGCATGCGGCTGGTGGCCGTCAACGGGCGGCGGTACTCCGACAAGGTCCTCCGCGACGCGCTGCGCACGGGCCGGAACGCCGAGGAGCCCCTGGAGCTATTGGTGGAAAACGTCGAGATGTTCAAGACGTGCAAGATCGATTACCACGACGGCGAGAAGTACCCGCACCTGGAGCGGGATGCCGGGAAGCCGGACGTGGTCTCGGCCATCGGGAAGCCGCGCACGGCCCCGGAGCCCGCGGCCAAGAAGCCCGCGGCCAAGAAGTAGGCTCGAGGCGGCGGCGGCGAACGGACGTATGATCATGCCCCTCTTGGGGAACTGAAATGGCTCAGGCAGTGGCGGCGCCTCGGCCGGAGAACGAGCCTCGACGTCTCGAGGCCTTGCGGCGCTTGCGCGTCCTCGATACCGCCCCCGAGCAGGCCTTCGACGATCTCGCGTTTCTCGCCTCCCACATTTGCGGAACGCCCATGGCGCTGGTCAGCCTGATCGACGCGGATCGGCAGTGGTTCAAGGCCCGGGTCGGGGTGGTCCAGAGCGAAACGCCCCGCGAGGTGGCCTTCTGCGCGCACGCGATCCTGGGCAAGGACCTCTTCGTGGTCCCGGATGCGGCCGCGGATCGGCGCTTCGCCGAGAACCCGCTGGTGACGGGGGATCCGGGAATCCGCTTCTACGCCGGCGCGCCGCTGGTCACTTCGGACGGGTACGCCGTGGGCACGCTCTGCGTCATGGATCGCAAGCCCCGCAATCTGACGCCGGAACAGACCAAGGCCTTAGGCGCGCTCTCGCGCCAGGTGGTGATGCAGATGGAGCTCAGACGCCTCCTGCAGATGGAGCGCGAGGAGGCGGATGAGCTCATCCACGAGAAGGACGCGAGCCTGCACATCCTGGTCGACCAGATGCCCGCGGTTCTCTGGACCACGGACCGGGAGCTGCGGTTCCTGGACTCCATGGGCGCGGGCCTGGCCAAGCTCGATCAAACGCCCGGCGGCAACCGGGGCGTGAGCCTGTTCGCCTATTTCAAGACGACCGATCCGGAATTTGAGCCCATCGCGGCGCACCGGCGCGCCCTGGAGGGCGAATCGGTCGCCTACGAAGTGACCTGGAAGGGACGGACGTTCCAGGCGCACGTGGATCCCATGCACGATCCGGACGGGACGGTGCGCGGCGTCATCGGCGTCGCCTTCGACGTGACCGAACGCGTCCAGGCGCAGAAGGAGCTGGAGCGATCGGTCTCGCTGCTCCAGGCGACCATCGACGCGACGGCCGACGGCATTCTGGTGGTCGACGCGGGCGGCAAAATGGTGCACTTCAACCTCCCCTTCGTCGAGATCTGGGGAATCCCCGACGAGATCGCGGAGAGCCGCGACGAGAGCCGGGCCATGGCCTTCGTCCTGGATCAGCTCAAGGAGCCCGCGGCCTTCGTCAAGAAGGTGATGACCCTCTACGCGCAGCCCTCCGCGGTCAGCCACGACCAGCTGTATTTGAAGGACGGCCGCATCATCGAGCGAGACTCGCTGCCGCAGGTGGTCGACGGGCGGACGGTGGGCCGCGTTTGGAGCTTTCGGGACGTGACCGAGCGCAAGCAGGTGGAGGAGGAGGTCGAGAAGACCCTCTCGCTCCTCCGGGCCACCCTCGAGGCGACGGCCGACGGCATCCTGGTGGTCGATCGCGAAGGCAAGATCGTCAGCTTCAACCGCAAGTTCGTGGAGATGTGGCGCATTCCGCCCGAGGTCATCGCGTCGCGCGACGACAACCGGGCGCTGGCGTTCGTTCTGGACCAGCTCCGGGATCCGGAGCGGTTCGTCAAGAAGGTCAAGGAGCTCTACGACCAGCCCGAGGCGCAGAGCTACGACTGGCTGGAGTTCAAGGACGAACGCGTCTTCGAGCGGTACTCGCACCCGCAGCTGGTCAACGGCAAGACGGTGGGGCGCGTGTGGAGCTTTCACGACGTGACGCGGCTGCGCCTCATGGAGGACACGCTGCGCCGGCAGGCGCGCGCGTTCGAGCACATCAGCGACGGCGTCGTGCTGATGGATCTGGCCGGGAAGATCGTGGATTGGAATCCGGGCGCGGAGCGGATGTTCGGCTATTCCAAGGAAGAGATGGTGGGCAAGACGCCGTCGGCGGTCGCGCCTCCCGAGTCCCGCGAAGACTGGACGCTGTCCATGCTGGACGAGATGAAGAAGCGCGGCCGCTGGACCGGCGAGGTCCCCTTCGTGCGCAAGGACGGAACGGCCGGAATCGCCGACACCGTCGTCGTGCCGCTCTCCGACGAGTTCGGCCGCCGGATTGCGGCGCTGGGGATCACCAAGGACGTCACCGACCGGAAGAATCTGGAACAGTTGAAGAAAGAGCGAGAGACGTCTTGAGCGGCGCTCGACGCGCCGACGGAAGCGGAGAGTTAGCGCGGCTCCATCGCGGGAGATGCGTCGCCTCCTGATCGGCTTCCGATGATCTCGTCTCAGGTCCCTCGCTCGCTCTCCTCGCGCGACCGCTTTCACGCGGTCACCGCGGGCTTCCTGGGCTGGACGATGGACGCGTTCGACTTTTTCGTCGTCGTGTTCTTGGTCGACACGCTCGCCGCGCGCTTCGGGGTTTCCAAGAAGGAGATCATCTGGACCTTGACCGCAACGCTCGCCATGCGGCCGGTGGGCGCGGTGCTGTTCGGCTTGCTCGCGGATCGATACGGCCGGCGCGTGCCGCTGATGGCCAACCTGATCTTCTTTTCGACGGTCGAAGTGCTCTGCGGCTTCGCGCCGAACTACACCAGCTTTCTGGTGTTGCGCGCCCTCTTCGGCATCGGAATGGGCGGGGAGTGGGGCGTGGGCGCATCCCTGGCGATGGAGAGCGCGCCGCGGCGCTGGAGGGGCGTCCTGTCGGGAGTGCTGCAAAGCGGATACTCGATCGGCTATCTGCTTTCCGCCGTGGCGGCCCGCGTCGTGCTTCCGATCTGGGGATGGCGCGCGATGTTCTGGATCGGCGGCGTCCCCGCGCTCCTGGCGCTCTACATCCGATGGCACGTGCCCGAATCGGAGGCGTGGAGGCAGAACCGCGCGCCGACTTTCGCGGTGATCGGAACGACCCTCCGCCGGTTCGCTCCGAGGCTGGGCTACCTGGTCGCGCTCATGACCATGATGATGTTCCTGTCGCATGGGACCCAGGACCTGTATCCGGACTTCCTCAAGATCGAGCACCGGATCGCGCCCCAGACCGTCGCCGTGATCGCGATGATCTACAACGTCGGCGCCGTGCTCGGCGCGGTCGCGTTCGGGCACTTTTCGCAGCGGCTGGGCCGCCGACACACCATGATCGCGGCCCTGGGGCTCTCCTTGACGGTGCTGCCCCTCTGGGCCTTCGGCGGATCCCTGGCCGTGCTTGTGCCCGCCGCCTTC
>JBDTXY010000209.1:0-5369 GCA_040005945.1 Acidobacteriota bacterium | reverse complement strand
CCAGGAGCGGGGGTGGTGGACAACGTACCGCCACCCCCGACTTCTCCGGTGAGGCTGGACCGGGAAGGGCTGTCGCAGATCGTTGGCCGATCGAGAACCCTCCTCGAGCGTCTCCATACTCCCGCGGCGAATTCGGCCCCAGCGGACGACGCCCGCGAAGCGATCGCTCGGTGGCGTGAGATCGTGGCTCCCGGCGACCCGGAGCGCTTCGAGAAACGCCTGCGGTGGGATGGGCTCGATCTGGCGGCAGTGCGTCGCGCCTGCAACCAGACTGCGGTCCCGGAGGACCCGCCGCCGTCGTGGGCGTCGATTCTCGAGGACGCGCTCGCCGTTGGTTGTGGTGACTCAGATCCGGAAGCGGATGATCTCGCCCTTCGGGCCGCGACGCCGATTCCCTTCGAGGAGATCCTGCTCCCCTTCGTGCGAGTCGGCCGGCGTCGCCTCCGCTGCCTTCCCTGCTCGACGCGCGAGCTGCTGACTCCAGAGGCCCACGCCGCGGTGGAACGCGGACTGATTGAGCAGTTGTCTCGGACCGCCGAGCTGTCGCTCTACGTCGAGTTCTCCGCATTTCGCGCGATGCAACCCTTTCCTTCTGGTGGGAGCGTGTATGCGGGCTTCACGGACGGGATGCTCGGTTCGGGCCTCGTCGAGCTGTGTCACCGATACCCGGTGCTGGCGCGTCTGCTCGCCACCCAGGTCGAGCGTTGGATCGATTCCACACGCGAGCTCTTTTCGCGCCTCGCCGTCGATTGGCCGCTCCTGTGTCGGACTTTCTGCGCCGGCGCCGATCCGGGACCCGTTACCGCCGTGCAGACCAACCTTTCCGACCCGCACTGCGGCGGCCGAACCGTATCCATCCTCCACTTCGCTTCCGGAGTGGAAGTTGTCTATAAGCCGAAGGACCTCGGCTCGGAGCGCGCCTACTACGACCTGCTCACGTGGCTCAATAGCGGACGCGTCGACCGACTTTTTCGGGTGCTGTCGGTGCTGGATCGCGCGGAGTACGGATGGGTCGAACGGGTGAGTCCGGTGCCCTGTGACGACGCGGCCGGCGTCGAGCGGTATTACGAGCGCGCGGGCATGTTGACATGTCTTGCCTACCTTCTGGGCGCCACTGACCTCCACAGCGGGAACCTCATCGCGAACGGCGAGCAGCCGATCCTGATCGATCTCGAAATGCTCTTCAGCTCGCACGTGACGGCGCAGCCGGGGCGGGGCGCGGCCGGCGATCCCCGTGTGGGCCGGGCGATATCAGCCTCCGTCCTTCGCACTGGTCTGGTTCCAGTCCTCTATCCGGGAGAAAACGGCCTGTACCACGACGGCGGACTCCTTCCGAGAGACGAAAAGATCCACTGCGAACAATGGATCGACGTAAACACGGACCGGATGGCTCGGCGACGCCGGGAGATGCCTCCGTCGCCGATCGACAACGTGCCGAGGCTCGACGGCTCGCTCATCGGAGCGGAGGGGTACATCGGGGTGATCGCGGACGGCTTCCGCAAGATGTACGGGGTCGTCATATCTCATCGCGACCAGCTGCTGAGCCCGACGGGTCCACTGCGGGCTTTCCAAGGACAGCGCATGCGCTTCCTGTTTCGCGACACTGGCACCTACGACGCGATTCTTCGGCGAACGCTGCACCCGAAGTTTCTCACGAGCGGTCTGGATCGCTCGGTCGAGATCGAAGCGCTCAAGTCGTCGGCGCTCGACCTGGCGACCCCGCCTCCATTGTGGCCGGCCTACGCGGCCGAGCAGGAAGATCTCGAGCAGCTGGACATTCCGTATTTCTCCGCCCAGACCGACGGCACCCGGATCCGTTCCGCTTCGGGCCGGCACCACGCCGATGTCTTCACGGAAGCGGCTTACCAGGGGGCTCGGGCCCGGTTGAGCGCCGCCGACATGAACGAGTGCGAGCGCCAGGTGGACATCATGCGCGTGGCCTTTGCGTCCAGCGCGATCAAGGATCGGCACAAGCGGGACCGGGAGCAGAGCACGGATCCGACCAACGGGACGCCGTCTCCGGACGAGGCGCTTCGCGAGGCTCGGGCCATCGCGCGAGAGATCATCGCCGTGGGCCTCCCGGACGGCGCCGGGAAACGCTGGTTCGGGCTGGTGGAGACGCCGGAGCGACCGGATCTTCTCTGGCGCGATGTGGGTCCGGCGCTCTTCGCCGGGAACGCGGGAATCGCCTTGTTCTTCGCGGCGCTCGCGAGAATCGCCGGAGACGAAGACGCACGGCAGGAGGCCGTCGCCATCTTCGACGCGCTTTCGGCCACCTGTGAGGACGCCGCGCTCCGGGAGCACCTCTCGGCGGAGATCGGCATCGGCGCGGGCACGGGGATCGGCGGCATCGTGTATTCCCTGACCCGCGCCGGGCAGTGGTTGGGTCGGCCGGCGTGGATCGAGGCCGGGCGCTCACTGGCGATTGCGATCACGGAAGAGCGCATCGCCCGAGACCTCGCGCTCGACATCGTGTCCGGTACGGCAGGCGCGCTTCTCGGTCTCCTGGCGGCGTACGACGCGACCGCCGCACCCGAAATCCTGAGCCTCGCGGAGGTTTGCGGAGCGCGTCTGCTGGCGGCGCGGGCTCGGGATCCTCGCTGCGGTCTTCGCGCGTGGCCCACGCTGGGGGGACGGATGACGACCGGGTTCGCGCACGGAGCCGCGGGGATCGCCTACGCGCTCCAGCGACTCGCGCAAACGACCGGAGACGAGACCTTTCGTGAAGCGGCTCGCGAGAGCCAGGCCTTCGAGCGCGGTTTGAAGGTGACCGAGGTCAACAACTGGCTGGAGGAGGTCGGGGACGACCGCCCGCATGACGCATTGTGGTGTTCCTGGTGCCACGGAGCGGCCGGGATCGGCATGGCGCGGCTCGGGGAGCGCGGAACCGAGCTCTCGGGCGATGTCCGGTCGGACGTCGACACCGCCGTGACGGCCACGGTGAAGCGAGCGCTGGAACCCGTAGACCAGCTCTGCTGCGGAAATTTCGGCCGCGTGGATTTTCTCCTGAGGGCGTCGGAGCGCCTCGGAAGGCCCGAGCTGCGAGATCACGCACTCGAGACCGCCGCCGCCGTGATCCGTCGGGCCCATCGTCGGCGGATCTACGGGACCAACGCGAATGACGCCTTTCGACCCGGATTCTTCCAAGGCATCGCAGGAATCGGCTACGAGCTTCTACGCCTGTACCACCGTGCGGAGCTTCCATCGGTGCTGCTCTGGGAATAGGAGGGGGACATGACGAAGTCGAAGAGGCTGGAACGGATGTCGGAGCAAGGCTCCGTCGCCGAGGCCGCCGCGGGAATGCTATCGGATGAGGACCTCGAGCAAGTCTGTGGTGGTCTGGCCAGGACTTGGCCGATCCCGCAGGACGCGCAAGAGCCGGTGCCGGAATCCGAATCCCGTTCCATTCCCCTGGCCTCCACCGCTTAGATGCCGGACCAGGCGCTGATGGGCGCTGGCACCGAGGTGTCCCAGATTGTCGGCGAGGCACCCGAGCCGTGGCTCTCGAAAGCAAACCCGCTCACGGCGGACCAGCGCGGCGACCCTCTCACGTACTCTCTGGCCGCCACGCTCGAGACGGTTGCCCGCCACGTTCCCGAGTCTCTGGTAACACCGAGCGCCCTCGGGAGAGCCGCCGCGGTGCTCGCTTCGATGCCCGCCGCGTTGACCAATGCGATCTACATGGAGTGCCGGCTCGGTGAAGGCGCGGAGGGCGTCGATTTGGTGATCCGAATCGAAAAGGACCGCCTCGAGCTGCTGCGCGAAGTCGCCGCGACGCGGTCATCCTCGCTGAGAGCCCATCCCGCCTGGAAACGCTTGCACGCGTTCTGTGAGGAGTGGGCCGATCCCCACTCAGGTCTCGGCGAGGCCCTCGATCACATCTGGCTGGAGTTCGACGTCCCCTCAGGCGGCGCCGGGGCGCCCGCGGTTCCGAGTGTCTTTGCACGCCTGCACGAACACCCGAACGGCGCGTCTCGCCACCCCTCGTCTGAGCGTGTCCACCGGGTGCTGCGCGCGCTACTGGGAAGCACACTGTCCGACGGCCTCACGCAATCTCTGGGACGCTGCATGGCGGCCCTGCCGGATTCTGCGCAGCCGGCGTACATCGGAGTGATGTTCTCGCGCTGCATCGACGCGGCGCGGCTATGCGTCACGGGGCTGACGGACGAGCTGTTGATGCGTTATCTGAAACACATCCGCTGGCCGGGTCCGGCGGCCGAGGTCGCGGCGATCGCCTCGGCCGTCCGGCGATACTCGCCTTCCGGTGCCACGAGCTTGCTGCACGTGGACGTCGGCGAACGGATCCGGCCACGCTTGGGCCTGGAGTACTCATTGGCGCGCCTCGATCAACTGAAGGGCCGATTCGGGGATGAGCCGCTGCTACAGGACTTTGTCGAGCGCCGTCTCTGCACGCCGGTCAAGCGCCAGGGATTGCTCGCGTGGCCCGGCCATTCGTTCGAGAGCTTTGAACACGAGCTCTGGGAGAGCCTGCTCGTACGGAGGGTGAACCACGTCAAGCTCGTCTTCGAGTCTGGCTTCCCCCTCGAGGCCAAGGCGTACCTCCAATTCTCCCATCGCTTCCACGCTCGTCGCGGCAACTTGCCCCAATCGGGGCCGTTGCCAGAATCGGACGACAGGGGGGCGTGCGCGTGCAGCTGACACTCTGCGGAGGAACCCAGGCTCCGGCCGTGGCAATGCTGGGATTGTGGGATCCCTTTACGCAGAGCCACGAGGCGTTGATCCGTCAGATGTGCTCGCACGCGCGCAGCGAGGGCCTCTCAGCCGTCGCAGTTCTGCTCGATCCGGCCCCTGCCGTCTACGTCAGCGCCCGTCCGTGGCCGACCTTTAGCGACCATCAGACGCGGCTCTCGCTCCTCCAGTCGATCGGTCTCGACGCCGTCGCGTGCGTCACGTTTTCTCGCGAAGACCTCGAGAGCGGCGCCGAGGACTTCTTCGACCTCGTCTGCGCTCACATCGACCTGAAGGAGTTCTGGATCAAACCGGCCCAGGCATTGGGCTCGGGATCCCGAGGGGGGCCGTGGGCGGTTCTCGCACAGACCCGGAAACGAGGGATTACGCTGCGGCGGCTCCCTCCCGAGCCGGACGGCGACGCCGGGGCGGCCGGGCGATCGCATCTGGTCAAAGGCGAGTTTCGCCGGGCCAGATGCTGCGTCGGCCGCCCGCCCACCCTGCATCGCCCACCCGGCGACGACGTTTCGCTTCCATGGCCTTCCGGTTGGTACCAGGCAGTGCCCGTCGAGTTTCCCGACGGATCCGCGGTGAGCTCGTCTTTCGGCATCGAGTTGCCTCCCAACCCTGGCGGAACGGCGACCCTCCGTTGGCCCAGCCCCGCGGTCGAATGGCTTTCG
>JBDTXY010000208.1:0-5384 GCA_040005945.1 Acidobacteriota bacterium | reverse complement strand
AGGCTCACGAGCACACCCACCAGAAGGCCCGCTCCTCCCCCCAGGACGCCCAGCATCAGACCCTCCGCCTGAAACTGCATCACGATGTCGATCGAGCGCGCTCCGACCGCGCGCCGCACCCCGATCTCCCGCGTCCGCGCGATGACCGACGCCGAGAGCTGGTTCGAGATGCCGAAGACCGCGGACGCCGCGGTCAGCAGGCAGACCAGCCAGACTAAGCGGTCGAACGTGCGCCGTGTCTGCTTGTATTGGCGCAACGTCTGGATGGGAGAGGCCACGCGGAATCTCTCGTCGCGATCGGGCCGGCTTTGGATCGCCGCCTGGAGCAGATCCGCGCCGCGGTTGGCGTCTCCGATCGACGCAAACCGCAGCACGGCCACGTCGATGGGGTAGCGCTGGTCGGCTTCCGAGACGGGCTCGGGCTCGGTCCCCAGGGGAACCACGATCGCGCGATTCCACTCCACCGCGGGGATGTCCCCGACGCTGGCATTCTCGCTGGTGGATGCGGCGAGCTCGCCGACGATCTGGTAGCTGTGCCCGCCGATGTTCAGGATGTTGCCGACCGTGCTCGTCAGCCGGGCGAGTCCCTGGACCTCGCTGCCGACCAGACAGTAGGGGAGCTTTCGATCGACGTCGAAATCTCCCAGGAACCGGCCGGCGCGGCAGCGGGCGCCAAACGTCTCGGAGAGCGGCCCCGAAAACGCATAGACCGGCGCGGCGAACGGCTTGCCGTTGGCCTCCACGGTCTTTCGCTGGATGCGGATGGCGACGGCCGAAGTCACGGGCAGCAGCCCGCGGACCCGTTCCACGTCTGCGACGGTCAGGTGCTCGCCCGGAGCGCCCCGCGCCGCCTGAGCCTGTCGATGCACGAGGTAGAGGTTCGTCAGACCCGCCTTCTCCAGGCTTCGGATCGTCGACGCACGGCTGCGCTCGACCAACGTCGTCAGGCAGACCACGATCGCCATGGCGATGCCCAGAGCCACGATCGCCGATCGGGTGCGGACGCGGTCGGTCCGGAGCGCCTCCTGGGCGACCTCGAAGGCTCTCCCCACCTGGGTCATCGAGAAACGAGCCTCCACCATGAAACCTGCTAGGGCACGGTAAAGCTGCAGCCCGTGATCGATCCACCCACCGGGACGTTCACGAAAAGATTCTGGCAGCTGCTCTTGGGCCCCGTGTCCGACACGGCGTTCAAGAGCGTCGGGATCGGAGTCCCGGGTCCGCCCGGACACGACTTCCCGGTCAGCCGGACCTGGTAAGTCCCGGAAGGCAGATTCGTGCCCTGGAGCACGACCCGCTCGGTCCGACTCGCGTCCGATTCGCATCCCGCCGGAAGGACCTGGCCCATCGATTGGCTCGAAGGATCCAACAACGCGACGTCAACGTCCGCGGCGCCGCTCCAGGTCGCCTCGACCTGGATGAATCGGTTGACGACGGGAGTCGGTGTCTGGGTCGGCGGCGGAACGGGAGTGTTCGTGGGAAGCGCGGTCGGATTATTCGAGGAGGAGTTGGAGACTCCGATCCCGATGCCCACTCCCGCCGCGACAACGAGGCCGCCCACGATCAGGGCGGTATGTCCTCCGCCGCCCGCGGCCGCCGCTCCGGCGGCGGTTCCTCCGGCCGCTCCGGGCCCGGCCCCGGCCGCCGCGGCTCCGGTGGCGCCCGCGGCTCCGGCTCCAGCGCTGGTCCCGCTGCCCTCGCTGGTCGAGCCCCGCATGGAAGACGCGGCGGCGGCCGTCACCACGGCGCCCGACACCAGGATCACCATGGCGATGTCTTTCTTGTTGAACCCCGGCGGAATCGCCGGCGCGTTCGCGTCGGTCATGCCGACGGTCAGCTGAGCGCCGTCCTTCCCGACCGCCAATCCTTCGACCTTGCAGACGCCGGTGTCAACGACCGGCGGCGCATACTCGGCGGTCTTTCGGGAGAGCGAGGCCTTGTCGGTCGCCTGGACGAAATAGTCGAGCGCGCGAGTCTCGGGCAGCGGCCTCGGAAGGACTCCCTTGACCTCCGGCACCGGGCCCATCATCAGCACGTAGTAGAAGTAGGGAGTTCCCGCCGCGCGGAAGTAAACGTAGCTGGAAGCCAGGTCCGGCCCGGGCTGGACCTGCGCTTGGACGACAGGAGCCGCGACCGTCGTGACGCAGGTCAGCGGGTCGTGGGCGATCTGAAGCCGCGTGTGGGGGGATGTCGCCCCGGCGGCGCGCTGCGGCGTGGGTGTGGGATCCGGCATCGGACCCGCGGACAGCATGAGGCTCGTCCCGAACGCGACGATGGTCGCGACGGCGGTCGGCCGCCGAAAAGAGATCGTCGTCATCGTTGCTCCACTCTCCTCTCTTTGACCGTGCGCGTTCGAGCCGGCTCGACCAGAGTCGACTCGACCCGGCGGAAGGAGACGAGCTCCACGGTGTAGATGCCGCGCAGACCGTAAGCGCCGAGATCGTAGACCGCTTCGTCCCCGGGATTGACGGCCAGCCGGCGCGTCGCAAGAACGGCACCGTCGGGCGCCAGGAACCGCAGAAACACGATCGCTTCCTGCGTCTCTTCACGCGACGCGATGCGGAGCCAGGTCCGGCCGGGTCCGGCGATCCGCACGTCGGAGAGCCTCCGGCGCATCGGGTCCTTGGTCGCGTCGAACCCGCGGGTGAGCGTCCGAGCGTGCGCTGCGAGCGCTCCGGCCGGCGTGACGGTCACGAGGTGGCTGACGGCGGTGACCCCCGCGCCGTTGGAGGCGACCAGCCAGACCGTGTAGGTGCCCTCGGCCTCATAGATGTGGGTCGCGGACTGGGTTCGCGCCAGGCCGCCGTCGCCGAAGATCCAGAGCCAGGACGTGGCGTCCGGCTCGCTCGTATCCGTGAACGTGACCGTCGTGCCCACGCCCACACTGTCGGGAACCGAGAATTCCGCGCCCGGGGGCGCCGGGGAAACCGTGAACTCGGTCGCCTCGCTGAACACCTCATCCGTGCAGGCGCTCCGGACGCTCAAGGTGATGGCGTCGTTGCTGCCGGTGGGGGGTTGATCCGGAACCGAGGTCTCGGTGGTCGACTGCGTCGGCCCGCCGTTGAGCGAAAAAAGATAGAACAGCGGGGCCGGTGTCGGCTCCGTCCACGAAAGATCCAGGAAATCGATTCCCGTGACCGGCCCGTCCGGATTCCCCGAGGCCTGGATCAGCGCGCTCGGCGGCGGCTGAGGATCGGAACACGTGGGATTGACGTCGATCGTGACGATCGTGGGGTCCGAGAGGCAGGCGCCGTTGTTTTCGGTCACGCTCAGAATGAGCGGCCCGGCCGTGTTGACGGTGAAGATGATGGACGACGGCCCCTGGCCGGTGATCGTCGCGCCGCTGGCCGGTTGAAAGTCCCACACGTAAGTGCTTCCGAAGTTGGGATTCACGATGCTCGCCACGAGGCCGGTGTCGCCGATCGTCGCCGTGGTGGGCGCATCGACCTCCGGGCCATCGGGCTGCGCCGAGACCGTGATGGTCACGTTCGCGGTATTTGTCGATGCGCCGCAGTTGTTGCTCACGATCAAGGAATAGGTCGTGGTCGCCGCCGGCGTGGCGATCGGTCTGCAGCTGTTTGCGTTCGACAGGCCCGTGGACGGCGTCCAGACGCAGCTGAGCCCTCCGGATCCGATCAAGGTCGCCGAGCCGCCCGGGCAGATCGACGTGCGCGAGGCCGTCGCGGCGGCCACGGGCAGAGGCTGCGAGGTGACAGTCACGGTCGCCGTCGACGAGTTGAAACCTGGAGGGCAGTTCGAGTTGATAACCGTGAGCGTGTAGGTCACCGACCCACTGCTCCCGTTGGGCGTGACGGTCGGGTTGCAAACGTTCGGGTCCGACAACCATGTCGCGGGCGACCAGACGCAGCTGTCTCCTCCGGATCCCTGCAGCGTCGTGGAGGAATTCGCACAGATGGTCGGAGAGGTTGCGGTCGCCACGGCCGTCGGCGGGCAGGTCCGCACGTCGATCGTGTCGACGCGCCAGCCGTCCCGGGCGACTTGGTCCGCGCTGCCTGCCGTCCCGAGCCGCCATCGCAGCTGGATGCTTTGTCCGATAGCCCCGGGCGGAAGCAGGACGACGGTGTCCAGGTAACCGCCCGAGTTGCCGCTCCACGACTCCCTGTTGAAGAGGGGATTGGAGTCGTTGTCGATCGTGAGGTTGTATCCGCCGGAAATGAAGCTGCCGCCGGCGGCCATGATGTCCTGGAAGCCGCCCACTCCCGTGTCGATCTCCAGGACTCCGCCGTCGGAGGCGAATAGCGGATTGAATGGATCGAGCTCGAGATCGTACCGGTTGCGAAACGACAGCAGCGCCGATTGAATGCCCGCGGCAATCGGAATCGAAGGGGAATCCAGCTGCAGGTCGGCCATGATCGCCAGATCGTCTTCGAAGGCATCGTTGGGTGCCGTGTCCGGCGTCGTCGTGGATGTGGCCCACAGGGCTTCCCCGAAATTGGAGGCCGTCCATCCCGCGGGCAACGCCGGAGGCACGACGTTGTCGAAGCTTTCGAAGAAACTCCCGTCGGAAAGGCTGATCGTGTCGATGTTCCACCCGCCGCCGACCGAGCCGGTCGAGTTGGTTCCCAGTCGCCAGCGCAGGCGGATGGTTTGGCCAGCCAATGCCGGAAGCGCCACGACCGTGGTGAAGAAAATGCTGTCCGTGTTGGCGCTCCACGCAAACTGTCCGGACAGCGGATTGTCGCTCGCCTGGAGCGGTGTCGCCTCGTACCCGCCCGACACGAAACTGCCGCCCGCGGCGAGGATGTCCTGGAACGGGCCGTTTCCGATCGCGATTTCGAGCACGCCGCCGTCGATGCCGACTTCCACCCCCATGGCCTGTCCGAAGGAGAGCTCCGTCGTGTCGGTGGCGATCAAGATCGGCGTCGTCTCGAGCCGCTTATCCGTGATGGTCGCGTAATCCTGCACGAAAACAGAGTTGGGCGCAGACTGTCCAAACGGAACCGTTTCCCAGAGAATCTCGAACGCATTCGTCGCGCTCCACCCGGGCGGCAAGGCGGGAGCCGCCACGCCGTCGAAGTTCTCGCTGAAGTCCTGCCCCAGGGAAGCGGCAGCGGAGGCGAGAAGCACCGCGAGAATAACGGTGAAGCGGTTGAGGGAGCGTGGGAACCGGCGACTAGTCATCGCGTCCTCCCGAACGAGGGTAGAGAGATCTCCTGCCAGCGGATGAGCCGAGCCGGAGAAAAAATATTGTCACTTCACCCCAGGGAATATCGTCGAAGCAAACCACCAGTTCCCGGGAGAGTCAAGGAGCGCGAGAACAGAAGCCAGCGTACACCGCTCTTCCGCCAGATCCGTTGAGCCCGTCGAGGCTACACTCCCGCCACTTCGTCGCTCCCCTCGTTGATGCCTTCGAAGAGCATCGT
>JBDTXY010000207.1:0-5415 GCA_040005945.1 Acidobacteriota bacterium | reverse complement strand
GCTGCGTTTCGAGGAGATGGCGAAGTTCCAGCGTCTGGGCGGGTTCTCCGTTTCGCCGGATGGGACCCAGGTGGCCTTCGCACTGGGCACGCCGGACGTGGACGGGAACACGACGCGATCCGCGATCTGGATGATCGCGGTGGGAGGGGGCCCGGCGCGCCGCATGACGGCGGGGGAGAAGCAGGACGCGAACCCCCGGTTCTCTCCGGACGGGAAACGCCTGGCGTTTCTCTCCAACCGCGACGGCGGCTTCCAGATCTGGACACTGGAGCTCTCCGGCGGAGATCCCGTGCGCGCGACGTCGTTTCCCACCGAGGTCAGCTCCTTTTCATGGTCGCCCGACGGGAAGTGGTTCGTCCTGGCTTCGGACATTTATCCGGAATGCTCCGACACGGCTTGCGTGGAAAAGATCGGGAAGAATCGGCAGGAGGCCAAGGTCAAGGGACGCGTCACCGAGAGGCTGCTCTTCCGACACTGGGATTCCTGGAAAGACGGGATGCGGACGCACATCTGGAAGGCGCCGGTCGCCGGCGGGCTTGCGGTGGATCTGACGCCGGGCGATCGCGACGCGCCGCCGTTTGCGATCGGCGGCGGGACCGACTGGGACGTCTCGCCCGACGGGCGGGAGCTGGTCTATGCCTCCAACCCCGACACCGTCGAGGCCCTCTCGACCAACGCCGATGTCTGGACCGTTGCGCTCGCGGGCGGCGCCGCGCCACGAAACTGGACCAGCGCCAACCCCGCCTACGACGGCGCCCCCCGATATTCGCCGGACGGCAAGTGGGTTGCGTTTCGATCTCAGAAACGTCCGGGCTTCGAATCGGACCGATTCCGGTTGATGCTCCTGGATCGCGGGACTGGAGCGATCCGCGGCTTGACGGAAGACTCGGACTTCTGGGTCGACGACTTTCGCTGGGTGCCCGACTCGCAGTCGCTGGTCTTCTCCGCGCAGGTCCGCGGCCGCGAGAACCTCTATCGCGTGCCGGTGTCGGGGGGCAAAACGGCGCCGCTCTGGATGGGCGGCGCGATCGCGGGCCTGGAGATCGCGGGCGGGCGGGTCGTTTTCGGCTTTAGCGCGCTCTCGCGACCGCCCGAAGTCTGGAGCGTGCCCCTATCCGGGGGCGCCGCGTCGGCCGTGACCCACGTCAACGACGCGCGGCTCTCCGAGATCGCCATGGGCGCGGTCTCGGAGCGGTTGACCGAGTCCTCGGACGGCCGCAAGCTCCACGCCTGGGTGATCCAGCCGCCCTTCTTCGACCCGTCCCGGAAGTATCCGGCCGTACTCTTCATTCACGGCGGACCCCAGGGCGCGTGGGTCGACGGGTGGTCGACGCGCTGGAATCCGGAGGTCTGGGCGGCCTACGGTTACGTCGTCTACGCCGCCAATCCGCGGGGCTCGACCGGATTCGGCCAGGACTTTTTGGACGCGATCAGCGGCGACTGGGGAGGGCAGGTCTACGACGATTTGATGCGGCAGTCCGACGACCTGGAATCGCTGCCGTTCGTGGACAAGGGCAGGATCGGGGCGGCGGGAGCCTCTTATGGAGGCTACATGATCAACTGGATCGCGGGGCACACCCAGCGCTTCCAGACGCTCGTGTCGCACGATGGAACGTTCGACCTGGTCTCGGCCAATCTCGAGACCGAAGAGCTCTGGTTCCCCAAGTGGGAGTTCAAGGGCTGGCCCTGGAGCTCGCCGCAATACGCGAAGTGGAATCCCATGCTTTCGGCCGGCAACTTCAAGACGCCGATGCTCGTCATCACGAGCGAGAAGGACTACCGCGTCCCCTTCGGCCAGGGCCTTCAACTCTTCACGGCGCTCCAGGTCCAGGGCGTGCCGTCCAAGCTCCTGGCGTTCCCGGATGAGGGCCACTGGGTCTTGAAGCCCGGCAACTCTTGCCTCTGGCACAACACCGTCATGGACTGGCTGCACCGTTACCTGGGCGGGGCCGAGGCGGATCCGAAGGGGTTGGCGCTGGCATGGAGCGTGACGAAGTAGTTATCAGTTATCAGTTATCAGTTCGATCTGTGAACTGTTAACTGTGAACTATTAACCACTCCCTCAGGCGGCCGAGACGCAGCGGCCCTGGGCCCAGCTCCGCAGCGCCGCGATGTCCTCCCCGCGCACGACCGAGAGCGGCCGCGTGGTCCGCAGCGCGACCAGGATCGAATTGGTGTCCAGGGGGAAGCGCCCGGCCCGCGCCTCGTAGAGGCCGGAGACGACGGCGGCTTCGATCTCCGCGCCGGAGAAGCCGGACGAGGCCTGCGCCAGAGCGTCCGCGTCGAACCGGGCCGGATCCTCTCCACGGCGCGCGAGGTGCAGCCGGAACATGTCCCGGCGCGCGGCGGCGTCCGGAAGATCGATGAAGAAGACCTCGTCGAAGCGCCCCTTGCGCATCATCTCGGGAGGCAGCTGGCGGACCGAGTTGGCCGTGGCGACCAAGAAGACGCGCGCGGCGCGCTCCTGCATCCACGTCAAGAGCATCCCGACCAGGCGCTTCGAGACGCCGCCGTCGGATTCCGATGAGCTGGTCGAGACGAACGCCTTTTCGATCTCGTCGATCCAGAGAACGCACGGAGCCATGCGCTCGACCCGGCGGAAGGATTCGCGGAGATTGCGCTCGGACTCCCCGATGAACGGGGCGAGCAGCTTCCCGGAGTCCAGCGCCAGCAGCGGGAGACCCCAGCTGGCCGCGATCGCCTTGGCCGCCATGCTCTTGCCGCAGCCCTGCACGCCCAGCAGGAGGATTCCCTTGGGAGGGTCCAGCGGCTTGGCGCCGGCCTCCGGAAGGAATCCGACCCTGCGTGTTTCGATCCACTTCTTGAGCTTTCCGAGTCCGCCCACCTTGTCGAGGCCCTCGGGCGTGGGGACGAACTCGAGCAGCCCTCCGCCTTCGACCAGCGTCTTCTTGATCTCGCGGATCCGCGGGCGGTCCTCGGCCGTCAGCGCGTTGTCTTCGACGATGGCTCGCGCCAGCGCGCGCTCCGCCTCGAACATCGTGAGTCCCTGCAGATCCGAGACGATCCCCTCCGCGTCCTGGCGCGTCAGGCGGACCCGGGCCGCGGGATTCTCCTTGGGGAGCCGGCGCACGACCCGCTGGAGCAGGTCGCGAAGCTCCTCGGCTCCCGGGAGGGCGAAGTCGAAGCGCACGGCGATGTCCTCGAGCTCGGGCTTGGCCGGGATGCCGGGAGCGACCAAAACGATCGTCCGCGAGGAGCCCGCGAACTCCTGTGCGGTCTCCCGCAGCAGGCGCAGCGTCGGCGCCTGCTCCAGCTGCGTCATGGGGTCCTTCAGCAGCCACGTGCCATCCCCGACGGTCGCACGGACCTGCCGGAGCGCGAACGCCAGATCGGTCGTGTGCTCGGAATCCTGGGGATGCGAAGGCAAGAGACCGCTGGCGGCGCTCCAGGTCCACAGGGGAAGGGTCAACTCGCCCGAAACGGAGCGGACCAAGGCCTCGAAGCGCTGCTCCTCGACGGTCTCGCACATCACCAGGGGGTGACGAGACCGAAAGAGGAGGGCGAGATCCCGCGCCGCGATGTCCAAGTCTGCTTAGTCTAGCGAACACCGCGGAGGCATAGACTGGAGTGGACATGTCTCCCACGCGGGTGATCTCCCTGTGCCCGTCGATCACCGAGACCATCGTGGCGATGGGAGGGCGCAGGCTCTTAGCCGGCGTGACGCGCTATTGCACGCGGCCCAAGGGGATGCTCTGGGGGCTCCCGCGGGTGGGCGGGACCAAGACGCCGGACCTCGCGCGCATCCTGGACCTGAAGCCGGACCTGATCTTCAGCAACGCGGAGGAGAATCGCCTGGAGGACGTCGAGGCGCTGCGGGCATCCGGAATCGCCGTGGACGTCACGCTGCCCAAGACCGTAGCGGAAGTGCCCGACACCATCCGCCGGTGGGGCGTTCTGCTGGACCGAAGCGAAGAGGCGGAGCCGCTGGCGGCGCGGATTCGGAGCGAGATCGCGGCGCTGGAGTCGCGCCGCGCGAACGCCTCCTTCCGGTATGCGTACTGGATCTGGAAGGACCCCTGGATGACGATTTCGGACGACACGTACGTCGCCGACCTGCTCCGGATGGCCGGGGGTAAGAACGCGTACGGCGAGGAGTCGGCGCGCTATCCCACGACGACTCCCCAGGAGGCGTTGCGGCGCGAGGCCGGTCTGCAGATCTTTCCGAGCGAGCCCTATCCGTTCAGCGAGGAAAAGCACGGCGATCTGACCGCGCGCCTCTTCGGAGACGAGACCCGAAGACTGTTCGTCGAGGGCGATGACTTTTGCTGGCACGGTGCCCGAACGTTAGATGGGTTAAAGGCGGTCTCTGCCCTTATTAAATTAGGCAATTAGCTATGTATTTCTAATTAACTTCGGAACGCGGTAGAAGCCTGGGTTCGCGTCTCTTCACTTTCTTGGCTCCGCGTTTGCAGGGTGCGGTTTGATTTCTGATGACGGCTTTGAAATACGGAGGACAGCATGAGATCCCGACGGCTCCTACTCGCGCTCGTGGTCGCGGCGATCGCGCTCTACGGTTATTTCTCGCGCACCCAGGTCAATCCCGTCACCGGTGAGAAGCAGCACATCGCGATTTCCGTGGACCAGGAGAAGGCCCTGGGCATCCAGTCCGCGCCCGAAATGGCCGCCCAGCTGGGAGGCGAGACGAGCCCGTCGGACCCGGATTCCCAGCGCGTGGCGCAGGTCGGACGCCGAGTCGTCGAGAAGAGCAACGCCGCGCGCAGCCCCTACGCCGACAGCTTCCAATTTCACCTCTTGAACGATCCCGAAACGGTCAACGCGTTCGCCCTCCCCGGCGGACAGATCTTCATCACCGAGGGCCTCTTGCACCGGCTGCACTCGGAGGCGCAGTTGGCCGGTGTGCTGGGCCACGAGGCCGGCCACGTCGTCAATCGGCATGCCGCCGAGCAGATGGCCAAGGGCCAGCTGGGGGCGTTGCTCGGCGCGGCCGCCGGAGTCGCCGCCGACGACGGCTCGGGGCATGGGCAGCAGACCCAGGCCATCGCCGCCATGGTCAATCAGGTCGTCCAGCTGCGATACGGCCGGAAGGACGAATCCGAAGCCGATCGCTACGGCGTGGACGCGATGGCGGAGGCGGGTTACGACCCGAAAGCCATGTTGGAGCTGTTGCAGATCTTGAAGGAAGCGAGCCAGGGTCCCCGGCCGCCGGAATTCCTGTCGTCCCACCCTCTTCCGGAGACCCGGATCCGGGAGCTCGAGGATTACCTGAAGCAGAAGGGCGCTTTGTAGGGTCGTTGTCACTCCCGGCTCCTGCTGCGTCCGAGCTCTTTCGTCATCGCGCGCTCTCCCCGTCATCCCGAGCGCAGCGAGGGACCCCTTTCGGCTTCGAGCGAGATTTCGAGAGGGGTCCCTCGTCGCAGCGCTCCTCGGGATGAC
>JBDTXY010000206.1:0-5446 GCA_040005945.1 Acidobacteriota bacterium | reverse complement strand
CTCGAGCGCCGCCTCGACTCCGTCCGCGATGTCGTCGATGAACGTGTAGTCGCGCCGGGATCCGCCGTCGCCGTAGAAGGGGATCGGCGTGCCCGATTCCAGGCCGCGGATGAATTTCGCAATCGCCATTTCCGGCCGCTGCCGCGGGCCGTACACCGTGAAGAAGCGCAGGCAAGCCGCGGGCAGTCCGTACACGTGGTGCGTCGAGAAGACATGCAGCTCTCCCGCCCGCTTGGTCGTGGCGTAGGGCGAGATCGGGCGCTCGATCGGGTCATTCTCGGAGAACGGCAGCTTGGAGTTCACGCCATAAACGGACGAAGAGGACGCGAAGACGAACCGGGGCTTGCCGTGCGCGACCGCGGCCTCCAGAAGGTGAAGCGTGCCGACGCAGTTGACCTCTTCGTAGAGCACCGGCTGCTCCAGGGACGGCCGCACGCCCGCGCGCGCCGCCAGGTGCAACACGCCGTCGAACCCCCCGTCGGCGAACAGGCGCAGGACGAGGGCGCGGTCCCGGATGTCTCCCTCGATCAGGCGGTACCGCGGGTGGTTCAGGTGCGGCCGGACGTTGGCGCGCTTGACCGCCGGGTCGTAGTAGTCGTTGAAGTCGTCGAGGACGACGATCTCGTCCCCGCGCGCGAGACGACGGTCCGCGAGGTGCGAGCCGATGAAGCCGGCCCCTCCCGTGATCAGGAGCTTCACCGCGGCGAGACCGGCGTCGGGGTCGCGGTCGGAGCCGCCGGCGGGGCCGCCGCGTCGTCCGACGCTGGCTCCTGGCCTTGCCGGTACTCCTTCTTGATGCCCGCCTTCTGGCGGTTCTTGATGAGCCACCGCAGGATCGCGGATTCGTCCACGCCCACCACCAGGCGATTGGCCGCGTCGAAGATGGCCGGATCGTTGATCAGCTTGCCGGCGGTGCCGTGGCCTTCGTCGAGCTTGCGGCCGATCGATTCGAGGCGCTGGGAAAAGTCCCGGAGGTTGCCGGTGAAGGCGCGCCCGAACCGCTCGTCGTGAAGCAGGATCGGCAGCGCGCCGTTTCCCTTCTCCAGGTTCTCGGCCACGCGCGCGAGCGCCGCCGCCGCGGTCGCCAGGGTGTCGACCAGCGCGTAGACCTTCTTCTTGCCTTCGGGGTCGGAGAGCAGGGCCGGCAGCGCCCCGTTGCCGTTGCGAACGCCGTCGTCGATCTTGCCCAACACGGACTGAATCGATCGAAACGCGCCCGCCAGCGATGCGCTGGTCTCGCGGCCGTACTTCTCGTCGATCAGGAGCTTGCCGGCCAGGCCGTGCCCGCTCTGGATCTTCTGGAGGATCGCGTTCAGGGAGTGGAGCGCCGCGTTGAAGCTGTTGCCCAGCTGCTCGCTCTCTTCGCTGGTGGACGTGATCGCCCCCAGGAAGCCCTCACCCTTTTCGGTGCGGCCCAGGATGTTGCGCAGAGACTTGGCGATCGCCGAGAGATCCGTCAGCAGGTCCCCGCTTCCCTGGAGCAGCTTCTCGAGACCCGCGCCCGGAGCCGCCGGGATCTCGCCGCCGATGGGGACCTGCGGCTCGTCCGCCCGGCCGCCTTCCAGCTCGATGTACTTGTCGCCCAGGAGGCCCCTTGTCTTGATCGAGGCGCGCGTGCCCTTGCGCAGCATCGGCGTCCAGCGGCGAACCACGTCATAGACCACGCGCACGGTGCGATCTGCGGGGTCGCCCGAAAGGTTGACCTCCATGACGTTTCCGACCACCACGCCGTTCAACGAGACGATGTTGCCGCCGACCAGTCCCGCCGCCGATTCGAACCGCGTCTCGTAGGGAAACTTCTTGCGGAACAGGTTGGCCCGCTGGCCGATCATGAAGATGCCGATCATGGTCGCAAACAGCGCGATCAGGACCACCAGGCCCACCCGGAACCGGCGCCCCACGTGTGTTTCAGAGGGCACGGTTCACACTCCCTTCGGAGCCGCCTGAAAGACTCCCGTTCCGCACGGGAAACCCATGGCGCGGAAGTAGTCTTGCAGGATCGGATGGCCGCTGTGCGCGGCCTCATCGAACTTGCCGACGAACTGGAAACGGCCCTGGTGAAGGAACGCGACGCGGTCCGCCACGGTGCGGGCCGTCACGATGTCGTGCGTGACGACCACCGACGTGACCTGGAGCCGCACGTTCAAGTCCACGATCAGCTGCGCGATCTTTTCGGAGGAGACGGGATCCAGGCCCGTGGTGGGCTCGTCGTAGAGGATGATCTCCGGCTCCAGCGCGATGGACCGGGCCAGGGCGATGCGCTTGCGCATGCCGCCCGAGAGCTCGGCCGGCATCTTGCGCTGCGCGCCGGGCAGGCCCACCATCGTCAGCTTCTCGGCCACGATCGCGGCGACCTCGGCCGGGCTGCGGTCCGTGTGCTCCTGCACGGGAAACGCGATGTTCTGCTCCACGTTCATCGAGTCGAAGAGCGCGCCGCCCTGGAACAGCATCGCCACCCTCCGGCGCGTGGGCGATAGCGCCTCCTCGGACAGTCCCACGATCGACTCGCCGAAGACCTTGACGTCGCCGTCGTCGGGTTGGGTCAGGCCGTTGATGTGGCGCAGCGTGACGCTCTTGCCGGTGCCCGAAGGGCCCAGGATGCAGAGGACCTCTCCGCGGGCGATGCGCAGGCTGGCGCCCGCGAGGATGTCCTTGCCGGCATAACGCTTCCACACGTTGTCGAAGGAGACGATCGTTTCCCCGCGCTGCGCGGAGGCCGTGGGACGATCGGCGGAGGCGACAACGGAGCTCATCAGATGGCCAGAAAGAGCTTGGTCAGGAAGAAGTCGGAAACCAGGATGCAGATGGACGCGAACACGACCGTCCGGGTGGTGGCCCGGCCGACCGAAGCGGCGCCGCCCTGCACCTGCAGCCCGTTGTAGCAGCCGATCACGGCGATCTCGAGGCCGAAGAAGACGGTCTTGGCCAGGCCGCTGCCGATGTCCGAGATCTGCAGCTGCTGCCAGATGCTCGTGAGGTAGTCCTGCGCGGTCATCTGCAGCTCGAGGACGGCGATCGCGAGCCCTCCGAGAATGCCGAGCAAATCGGCGATCGCGGTCAAGACCGGCATCATGAGAATCGTCGCGATCATGCGGGGCACCACCAGCCGGCGCACGGGCGAGATCGCCATCGCGCGCAGCGCGTCCACCTGCTCGGTCACCGTCATCGATCCCAGCTCCGCCGTGATTCCGGAGCCCACGCGGCCCCCGACCATCAGCGCGGTCAAAACCGGCCCAAGCTCGCGCACGAGGGACAGGGACACCACGCGTCCCACGAACATCTTTCCGCCGAAGGCCTCCAGCGAGTAGGCCGTCTGGAGGGCCAGCACCATGCCCGTGAAGAGCGCGGTAATCCCCGTGATCGAGACCGACTTGACGCCCAGCTCGTCCATCTGATTGAGCACTTCGTTCGAGTAGAAGGGCCGGGTGAAGCAGCCGACGATGGACTCGCCCAGCAGCTCGCTCAAGCCTCCGAGGTACTCGAGGATGCCGCTGCCCTTGCGGCCGAAGCGATCCACGAACTTGAGCCAGCGAAGGTTGCGATAGAAGATCGCCGTCGCCGACGGTTGAGGTTGTGTCATGGGGACGGGGCATTCTACGCCGACGCTCCGTGGGATGTAAACGTCGCGTGCGTCGAGACTTGTCGTTGCGCTCTGCTACGATTCCGGCCCGTGCGCTTCCTCCGATCCCTGGGCGTCTGGATCGTCATCGTGGTCGATACGATCTTCTTCGGCGTCCTGGCAGTTCCGCTCTCCCTGCTGCCCGGCGGCGGGGAGTGGTTCCGGCGGCTCTCGCGGGGCTGGTCCGGAGTCATCCTCGCGGCCTCCGGCGTGAAGGTGCGCGTGGTGCATCCGGAGCGGTTGACGCGCGACGGGCGCTTCGTCATCGCCTCCAACCACGAGAGCTTCTACGACATCCCGGTGCTCTTCACGACCCTCCCGATGCCGGTGCGCTTCCTGGCCAAACGGAATCTCTTCCGCGTGCCCTTCCTGGGATGGTCGATGGCGGCGGCGGGCTTTGTTCCGGTCGACCGCCAGGACCACTCGCACGGCCGGGAGGTGCTCGATACCGCCCTCTCCCGTCTGCAGGGCCGCTCGCTCGTGGTCTTCCCGGAGCAGACGCGCACGCGGACGGGAGCGCTCTCGCCGTTCAAGTCCGGAGCGGCGGTCTTCGCCATCAAGTCGGGAATGCCGCTGTTGCCGGTGGGAATCGTCGGGACGTTCGGCGTGCAGCGCCGCGGAGGATTCCGGATCACGCCGCAACACGTGGTCGTGGCGGTCGGAGATCCGATCGACGTCGCGGGGAAATCGACCCGCGACCGGGCCGCGGTGACCGAGTCGCTGCGGCGCGCGATCGAAACGCTTCGCGACGAGGCGCGCGGTGCTGACATAAGATCCGGCGGGGAGGCGACATGAGCGCGGCAGCCGAGCTCACCGAAGGGAGAGTCCTGGAGGTGTTGAAGACGGTCCGATTCCCGGGCTTGTCGCGGGACATCGTTTCCTTTGGGTTCGTCAAGGACTTGACGATCGGCGGCGGCAACGTGTCGTTGCGGCTGGAGATCATGACCGAGTCCTCCGCGGCGGCGGAGGAGATCAAGCGCGACGCGACCGAGAAGCTGCGCAGCCTGCCGGGAGTCCATGCCGTCACGATCCGGCTGGAGATCAAGTCGCCGGCCAGCGCATCGCCCCGGGCCGCTCCCGCGGGGCCTCCCGTGGACGCGCAGATTCTCAAGGACGTCCGCTTCAAGATCGCGGTTGCCTCCGGCAAGGGGGGCGTGGGCAAGTCCACCGTCGCCGCGAATCTGGCCCTCGCGCTGGAGCGGGTCGGCCACCGCGTGGGGCTCATGGACTCGGACATCTACGGCCCCTCGCAGCAGATGATGATGGGAATCGACGAAAAGCCCTTCGTCAACGAATCCAACCAGATCGTGCCGATCGAGCGGTACGGGGTCAAGGTCATGTCGCTGGGCTTCCTGATGGACGTCGACCAGCCGGTGATCTGGCGGGGCCCGATGGTGATGAAGGCGGTCGAGCAGTTCCTCCAGGACGTGGCGTGGGGCGGCCTGGACTTCCTCGTGATCGACCTTCCGCCCGGCACCGGCGACGCCCAGTTGACGCTGACGCAGAAGATCCATCTCTCCGGGGCCGTCATCGTGACGACGCCCCAGGACGTCTCGCTGATCGACGCGCGCAAGGGCCTGGCGATGTTCCAGAAGGTCAACGTGCCCGTCCTCGGCATCGTGGAGAACATGTCCTATTACCTCTGCCCGCAGTGCGGGCATCGCGACGAGATCTTCAAGCACGGGGGCGGACGGCGGACGGCCGAGCAGCTCCGCGTTCCCTTTCTGGGCGAGATCCCGCTGGATCCTCAGGTCGCGATCGGTGGCGACTCCGGCCGGCCGATCGTCGCGGGAGAGCCCAAGTCCGCGGTCACCGAGGTCTACCTCC
>JBDTXY010000205.1:0-5459 GCA_040005945.1 Acidobacteriota bacterium | reverse complement strand
GAGCGTAGCGACGAGGGATCCCGGACTCGATTGACCGTCAGTCCGTTTCAAACATCCCGAGAGCGCAGCGCCGAGGGATCTCTTTGTGGCGATATCAGCGAGAAAGGACTCCCTCGCTTCGCTCGGGATGACGGGTGCAACTGCCAGCTACAATCGCGTACCCATGCCCCAACCCGTCATCACCCCCCTGCGCGTCGCCGGCCGCGGGCCGCGGGTGCTGACGATCGACGCGGAGGACTGGTTTCACGTCTGTGGGGACGGTTACTACGAAGACCCCCGGCGGTGGGATTCCTTCGCGCCCCGGATCGAGACGACGCTGGCGACACTCTTCTCCCTGCTGGAGCATGGAAGCCATCGCGCCACGATCTTCTTCCTGGGTTGGATCGCGCGCCGATACCCGGGCCTCGTCCAAGAGGCCGTGCGGAGGGGCCACGAGGTCGGCGTTCACGGCGACGTGCACCGGCGCGCCGATGAGATGACACCGGCCGAGTTCCGGGCCGACTTGAGCCGTGCGCGCGACGCGATCGAGGGGGCCTCGGGCGTTCCCGCCACCGTCTACCGCGCGGCCGAGTGGTCCATCCGGCACGCCGGCTCTCCCGCCCTCGCGGAGTTGGCCCGCGCCGGATTTTGCTGCGACGCCTCGACGATGCCGGTGCCGCCGCTGGGAAGCGGAGACAATCCGGTGGGTCCGCATCGGATCGACCACGATGGATGGTCGGTGACCGAGATTCCCCCGTTGACCGGCCGCGCGTTTGGCCGACGGCTGCCGCTAGGCGGCGCGTGGCCCTTTCGCGTCCTTTCCCAACAGCGCTTGGCGGGCGCGGAGGCGCGGGCGCGGGATCGCGGCGAGCCGGCGGTCTTCACCGTCCATCCGTGGGAGTTCGACACCGCGCATCCGTCCATGGATGGTCTGCCTGCGTTGACGCGCGCGGTGCACTTCGTCGGGCTGACCGGACTCTCCGGGCGGTTCACCGCGTGGCTGGCGCGCGATCGCTGCTCCGCGATCGGGGACGTCTTGCCGCGGCTGAAGCCCGCATGAGCGGGCGCGCGGCATTTCTCTTTCCCGGTCAGCTCTCCGAATGGATCGGAATGGGGCGGGACTTCTACGACTCGGACCCGGAAGCGCGACGCCTCTTCGATCTCACCTCGGAGCGGTGCGGACGCGACCTCCCGAAAATCCTCTTCGAGGGACCGAAAGACGCTCTGCACGAGAACCTGGCCGCGCAGGCTGGCGTCTACCTGGTTTCGACGCTCTCGAGCCGGGCGCTGGTGCGAGAGGGTGTGCGGCCCGCCGCCACGGCCGGCTACAGCCTGGGCAACTACGCCGCGATGGTCGCCGCGGGCGGCATCTCCTACGAGGAGGCGCTGGAGATCCTGGTCGCGGTATGGCAGGAGACGGAGCGCCTCCAGATTCGCGGCGCGATGGGGGCGGTCGTGGGAGCCCGCCGCGAGGCGGTCGAAGGGGTCTGCGAGAGCCTGCGGGCGCAGGGCCGCCTCGTCTGGATTGGCAACGTCAACGCCTCCACCCAGTTCGTGCTGACGGGCGGCAAGGACGCCGTCGCGGATGCCCTCGAGGCGCTGGCGCCCCGTGCGCTCTCGGTGCTGCCCCTGACGATGAGCTGGCCGATCCACAGCGAGCTGATGCGGCCGGTCGCCGACGCGGTCGCGCCGCGGATCGCCGCTCTGAAAACCATCCGCGATCCCGACGTGCCGTACTACGGTCCCGAGGGCAAGGCGGTCTCGGGAGGCGGGGAGATCCGGCGACTGCTCGGGACGGCGTTCTGCTTCCCGACGCTCTGGAAGGAGACGTTCGAGGCCTTAGTCGGGGACGGCTGCCGGATCTTTTTCGAGGCCGGTCCGGGGGAAATGCTCGTCAAGATGGCGCGGTGGATCGACCGCACTACGCGCTGCCACGCGGCCGGTTCGGTGGAGGCGATCCGGGGCGCCATGGATATAGTCCGGGGCAATCCATGAAGACCGCGGTCGTCACCGGAGGCTCGCGCGGCATCGGGCGCGCCATCTCGCTGGAGCTCGCCTCGGCCGGGGCCCGAATCGTCCTGACCTGCCGGAGCGATCTAACGCGCGCCGAAGTCACCGCCGAAGAGATCCGGAAGCTGGGAGGGCAGGCCATCGCGCTCGCCGCCGACGTTCGCAACCCGGAACAGGTCAAGGCGCTCGCGGAGCGCGTCGGCACCGATTTTGGCGGGACGGACATCCTGGTCAACAACGCGGGCGTCATCAAGGACTCGCTCTTTGCGCTCATGAAGGAGGAGGACTGGGATTACGTGGTGGACGTCGACCTCAAAGGCGCCTTCCGGGTCACGCGGGCGTTGATCCGCGGGATGCTCCATAAGAATTGGGGCCGGATCGTCAACGTCGTTTCGGTCAGCGGCATCTCTGGCCACCCCGGACAGACCAACTATTCCGCGGCCAAGGGCGGGTTGATCGCCTTCACGAAGGCTCTGGCCCTGGAGTTGGCGACCCGCGGGATCACGGCCAACTGCGTGGCGCCGGGCTTGGTCGACACCGAGATCATCGCGCACCTCAAGGGTGAAGCGCGCGAGGAGTTCGTCCGGCGGATCCCGATGGCGCGGTTCGGAACTCCCGAAGAGATCGCGGCCGTCGTGGGCTTTCTCGCTTCGGAGAAAGCGTCCTACGTGACCGGCCAGGTCTGGCGCGCCGATGGTGGAATGGCCTAGCGGCGTTCGTTCGAATGGACTTAACCCCCGGCTATAATCGGGTTAGCAGCTTTTTAAAGGAGACTCCATGTCCCGGCAAGAATTGGCGCCGCGTGTCAAGGACCTGATCGTCCGGCGCCTCAAGCTCGAAATCGACCCGACCACGATCGACGACGCCGCCCCTCTGTTCGGCGAGGGACTGGGACTGGACTCGATCGACGCGCTGGAGCTGGTCCTGGGGCTGGAGCAGGAATTTCACATCAAGGTCGAGGACGAAGAGGTCGGGGTGAAGGCCTTCGCCTCCGTCAACGCCCTCTGCGATTTCATCGAACAGAAGAAGACCGCATAATGGCCCTTGGCATCCCGCACGGATATCCGTTTCGATTCGTGGATACCGTGATGGAAAAGCCCACGGAAGACTCGCCGACCGGGTCCGTGCGCGTGCGCGTCTCGGCCAACGCCCGCGGCGTGATGGGGGAGATGTGGCAGAGCCCGCTGCTCCACGCCGAAGCCATCGCCCAGGCCGCGTTGCTTCTGGAGGACGCGGATCCCGAGTCGTTTCGCAAGGGATTCCTGGCCGGGATCGATTCCTTCGACGTCGCGCGCGCGCCCAGGGCGGGCGAGACTCTGGAGATTCGCGTCCGCCTGACTGCCCATTTCGGCCCCGTGTTCCGCTTCGATGGCGAAGTCTTCTCGGAGGGAGAGGCGATCGCCCGCGGCACCATCCTGGTCCGCAAGGGGCAAGAGTCCGGCGCTCCCGCGGCGGCGAGCGTGCCGCAATGAAGATGAGCCAGGAGAAGCGCGGGGCCCACACGATCGTCAAGATCGCGGGAACGCTGGCGATGGGCGACAGCACGCGGCTGCTTCAAGAGCACTTCGAGACGGTCGCGGCGGAGGGAGCCGGGGCGGTCATGCTGGACCTTTCGGGCCTCGAGCACCTGGACTCGACCGCGGTGGGCGTGCTCGTGGGGGGCCTCAAGCGCTTCGAGGCCCAGGGGCGCCGGTTCTACCTCGTCAACCCGCGCGAGCGCGTGATGTCGGTCCTCCGGATCACCCATCTGGACTCCGTGTTTCGCGTATTTCCATCCGTCGACAAGGCGCTGGCCTCGGCCGACCTCTCGCAGGACGATCTGACTGGTGAGCACTGAGGTCGCCGTCTCCTATATGTGCACGCGCGAGCCGCCGCACCGGTTTGAGATCCGGGGCCGGTCGCGCGTATCGGGCGGCATTCTCCTCACGGTGCAGCGGGTCGATGCGCCCTATCCTCCCCGCGACGTGTTCATCACGAACCGGGAGATGAAAATGGGCTATGAGAACGTCTTCAAGGGCTGCTTCGTCTGCGTGGATCGCGGCATCAAGGAGACGGCGATCGTTCTGCCCAAGAACGAGATCGAGCTGGGTCTGCCTCCCGCCTAGATCTCCCGCCTCGGCCTACAAAAACAGCCGGGCGCAGGGGCGCCCGGCAGAAGAGTGTCTGCGGGAGGAGTTAGTTCCCGCCGCGAATACGATTCCAGGCGTCGCGCGTGGCCTCACGCGAGTCGCTCCAAGCCGACTTGGATGCCCCGCGAGCCTTGTCCCAGCCGCGCTCCAGGTCGCTCTCGACCTCTTCGAAGCGTTTGCCGGCGAGGTCGCGGCGGCTCGCGCTCTCCCAACCGTACCGGTAGGCCGGGTGGTAGTCGTCGAAGTTCCTGCCTGCGCTGAAGTACGGGCGGTTCTTGAAGTTCTCCCGCCAATACCCCTCTTCGACCGTCGGGTTGACGGCCTCGCCCGTCGCGTGACCCGCTGCTGCGCCGGCCACCGCTCCGATCGCTCCGCCGACCACGGCGCCGACCGGGCCGCCGACCACCGCGCCCACGGCCGCTCCGGCCACCGCGCCGCCGGCCGTTCCGACTCCCGTTCCGACAGGATGAGAACCCGGCTCGTTCGTCATCGGATCCGGGTTTGAGCCCGGAGCCGGTGGCGTGTTGATGCGATCCTTCGTAATATCCATTGTTACCTCCAGCACCAGCCGAAGCAACTCGCGTGCCACTCAGAGCGAGCTCAGAGCGAGACGGCGGAGGGCGCGGTCGTCGGCCGGGAGACTTCTTTGACGACCTCGGCCGCCTTGTTCTCCTTGCCTCGCAACGCGACGTCGGCTTGCGAGATCACGCCGCAGCAAGCCCCTGACTCGTCGACGACCAGGATCCGCCGGACCTTGTTGGACTCCATGATCTCGCAGCACCCGTCCAGGCTCGTATCCGGAGGAACGGTGATGCAGGGAGCGGACATGCAATCGCCCGCCGTCATCTCCAGGGCGTTCTTGCCCAGGGCGGTCACGCGGCAGACGATGTCCCGATCGGTCACAATGCCCACGGGCCACCGTTTGACGAGGTCGTTGACCACGGGGATCGCCCCGCAGTCGTGCTCCACGAACATTCCAGCGACCTCCCGCAGACTCGTTTTGCTCGTGCAGCAGGCGGGATTGGCGGTCATGACGTCATTGGCATTCATGGTTTCCTCCGCGAGGAAATTGTGCAAGAAGCGCACCACTCGCGGCCGTCTTCTTTCGCTTCCCCACGGTTGACCCCGCTGCCGCGCGTCGTTATTCTCGGCTCCCTGCGAAAGTGGCGGAACTGGTAGACGCGCAGCGGGGGGCACCGGGGGTCTCCCCCGGAAGAGGTTGCCGGAGCCAGTCGCCAGATTCGCGGCCCACGGTTGACCCCGCTGCCGCGCGTCGTTATTCTCGGCTCCCTGCGAAAGTGGCGGAACTGGTAGACGCGCAGGTTTCAGGAACCTGTGGGT
>JBDTXY010000204.1:0-5474 GCA_040005945.1 Acidobacteriota bacterium | reverse complement strand
CTTCGGTCTTCTCGCCACGGTACCCGCGCAGGCCGGCCAACATGGTGGCAGGCTGATCTGGTCGCGGATCGTCGGCCTCGCCGACCCGGGCTCCCTCTTCGGCCGGAGAGCGAGCCCCAGGACATCGTCTTCCTGATCCGGACCGCGGACGTCAGCGATCCCGACCTCGCCTTCCTGATCGATCTCTACAACGCGTTCGGCGCCGTTCGCACGGGCGCGGGGGACAACTTCGAAAACGCGGGTGCCGATTGATCCGCGAAGCCGTCCGGACGCTCGCGACTACAGGACGTCCGGGGCTTCGATCGCTTTGAGAAACGCGCCGCGCCAGAGCCGGTTCAGCGCCGCGACGTCTTCGTCGATGAGCACGACCCCGCGAACCGACAGGTTCAGGCGGTCGCCGCCGACGGAGCCGATGACGCGGATGGGGACGCGGCTTTGTTCGGCGGCCGAGCGGATCGCCGATTCGGCCGACGGGGCGATGCTCACGAGGGCACGCCCCGTCGTCTCGCCGAAGAGCTGCGAGGAGGGGCGCACATCCGAATCGAGGTTGACGGTCGCGCCGATGTTTCCCTGCATCGCGCACTCGGCCAGGGCCACGGCGAGGCCGCCGTCGGAAAGGTCGTGGGCCGAGAGGAGCTTCTCGTGCGAGGCCAGCGCGACGAGCAAATTCACCAGGCGCGCCTCCGCCTCCAGATCCACGTCCGGGCAGGGCCCCTCGTCGCGGCCGCGGATCGTCCGCAGGAACTCGGAGGCGCCGAGCTCGTCGCGGGTCGTCCCCAGCAAGGCGATGAGATCGCCGGCCCGGCGAAACGGCACGCGCACGTGCTTGCTGACGTCCTCCATGAGGCCCACCATGCCGATCGTGGGCGTGGGCGGGATGGCGCGTCCGGCCGTCTCGTTGTAGAAAGACACGTTGCCGGACACCACCGGGACGTCGAGCGCGCGGCAGGCGTCCGCGATCCCCCGCACCGCCGCCTCGAACTGCGCCATGACCTCGGGCTTTTCGGGATTCCCGAAGTTCAGGCAATCCGTGATCGCGAGCGGGCGCGCGCCCACGCAGGCGACCGAACGCGCGGCCTCGGCGACCGCGATCGCGCCGCCCCGGTAAGCGTCCGCCAGGCAGAAGAACGGATTGACGTCGCTCTTCATCGCGATGCCCTTCTTCGTGCCCTTGATCCGGAGGACCGCCGCATCTCCGCCCGGCCGCTCCACGGTATTGGTCTGCACCATGTGGTCGTACTGCGTCCAGATCCAGGACTTCTGCGCGATGTTCGGGCACGCGAGCAGGCGCTTGACGACGTCGCCGTAGTCGGTGGGCTCGGGCTCCTCGCGCCACCGGGCCGGAGCCGGGGCGGCCGGCGCCGCGCGCGGACGCTCGTAGACCGGCGCGCGATCCGCCAAGGGGGCCGCCGGCAGGTCGGCGACGATCTGGCCCTCGAAGAAAAGCACGACCCGTCCAGAGTCCGTCACGCGCCCGATCTCCACCGCGTCGAGCTCCCACTTGTGGAAGATCGCGAGGGCCTCGTCCAGCCGGTCGCGGCGCGCGACCAGCAGCATGCGCTCCTGGGATTCGGACAGCATGATCTCGTAAGGCGTCATGCCGGTCTCCCGGACCGGAACCTTCGAGAGATCGAGCTCGACGCCACTTCCCGCCCGCCCCGCCATCTCGAAGGCCGAGGAGGTCAGGCCCGCCGCTCCCATGTCCTGGATCCCGACCACGGCATCCGTCTCGAAGAGCTCGAGGCAGGCCTCCATCAGGAGCTTCTCGGTGAAGGGGTCGCCGACCTGGACCGTCGGCCGCTTCTGGTTGGCCTCGTCCGCGGCGAACTCCTCGGACGCCATCGTGGCGCCGTGGATGCCGTCGCGGCCGGTCTTGGAGCCCACGTACACGACCGGGTTTCCCACGCCCTCGGCGCGGCCCCGGAAGATCCGGTCGGCCGGAACGATCCCCAGGTTCATGACGTTGACGAGGATGTTCCCGTCGTAGCCGCCGTGGAACGTGGTCTCGCCGCCGACCGTCGGGATCCCGATGCAGTTGCCGTAGCCCGCGATCCCGCGCACGACCCCGTCGATCAAGTGCTTCATGCGCGGCGCTTCGATGCGGCCGAAGCGCAGCGAGTTCAGCGAGGCGATCGGCCGCGCGCCCATCGTGAAGATGTCGCGCAGGATGCCGCCCACGCCCGTCGCCGCGCCCTGGTAGGGCTCGATGAAGGAGGGGTGGTTGTGCGATTCCATCTTGAACGCGACGGCCAGCCCGCCGCCGATGTCCACAACGCCGGCGTTTTCGCCCGGGCCCTGCAGCACGCGCGGCCCGGTCGTCGGGAACGTCTTCAGGTGGACGCGCGAGGACTTGTACGAGCAGTGCTCGCTCCACATCGCCGAGAAGATGCCGAGCTCGACCAAGTTCGGCTCGCGTCCCAGGATCTCCAGGATGCGCGCGTACTCGTCTTCGGAGAGGTTGTGCTCGGCGATGAGCTCTTCGGTGATCATCGGATCACCTCGTCGCGAGGGCGGCGACCGCGGAGGAAAACATCGTGATGCCGGCCGCGTTGCCCAGCAGCCCCTCCGAGCATCGGTCCGGATGCGGCATCAGGCCCACGACGTTGCCCGGCGCGTTGCGGATTCCGGCGATCCCGTGGGCGGAGCCGTTGGGGTTGGCCGCATCGACGACGCGCCCCTGCGCATCGCAATAGCGGAACACCACGCGGCCCTCGCCCTCGAGCTCCGCGAGCACCTCCGGCGGCGCCGTGTAGTTGCCTTCCATGTGGCCGATCGGCATCGTCACCACGCTGCCCCGCTCGTACAGCGACGTGAAGGAGGTCTCCGCGTTCTCGACGAGCATGTGCACATCGGCGCAGACGTACCGCAGGCCCCGGTTGATCTGCATGGCGCCGGGCAGCAGCCCCGCCTCCAGGAGCACCTGGAACCCGTTGCAGATCCCCAGGACCGGACCGCCGGCGGCCGCGAACGCGGCGACGCTGTCCATGACGGGCGAGAATCGCGCCAGGGCGCCCGCCCGCAGGTAGTCGCCGTAGGCGAATCCGCCCGGCAGGATCACGGCGTCGGCGCCCTTGAGGTCGCGGTCGTGGTGCCAGATGTATTCCGCCTCGCAGCCGAGCAGGTCCTTGGCGACGTGGTGACAGTCAGCGTCGCAGTTGGATCCGGGGAAGACGACGATTCCGAACTTCACGGGCGCCCCTCAGGGGCGCCTTGCGGACGTCCCTCCGCCAGCACCTTCACGTCGAATCCCTCGATCACGGTGTTGGCGAGCAGCTCTTCGGCCATCTTTCGCGCGTCGGCCTCGACCGCCGCCGGGTCGCTGCCGTCCACGTCGATGAAGAACACCTTGCCCGCGCGCACCTCGCGCACGGAGCCGTGGCCCAGGCGCGCGAGCGCCGCCGCGATCGCCTTGCCCTGGGGATCCAGCACGCCCGCCCGGGGGAACACGCGGACCTCGACCCTCATGCGTCGAATTCCTCCAGGCCCTGGATCTGCTCCGCGATGGCAAACGGCACGTTCCACCCCGAGCGCTCGATCGCCCGCGCCAGCATCGCCCGGACCAGCTCGACGGTGTTGTTCGTGCGGGAGAGGTGCGTGGCCACGACGCGGCGCAGCCGGGGTCCCGCGGCGCGGCGGATCGCCTCCGCGGACTGGGTGTTGGACAGATGCCCCCATCCGCCCGAGATCCTCTTCTTGAGGGGCCACGTGTACGGCCCGTCGCGCAGCATGTCCTCGTCGTGGTTCATCTCCAGCAGCAGCGTGGTCGCCCCGCGGAGAAAGTCGACGAATGGCTCCTCCGCCCGGCCCAGGTCCGACGCGATCACCACGCGCGCGTCGTCCGCCTCGAACGAATACGCCACCGACTCAGCCGCGTCGTGCGGCGTCGCGAACGCGCGGAACCCCAGGTCTCCCACGCGCCCCTCGCGGCCCGAGAAGACCCGGACGAAGGGCGTAAAGAGATCGCCTTCGAGGCCGATCGCGGAGGCCGTTCCGACCGTGGTGAACACCGGGCAATTCCACCGCGAGGCGAACACGGGGGCGCCGCTGGAGTGATCGTTGTGCTCGTGTGTCACGAAGAGTCCGGCGATGGATTCCGGGGGGATGCCCCGCGCCGCCATGCGGCGCTCGATCTCCCGGGCCGAGAGGCCGGCATCGACCAGGACGCGCGTCCGACCCGACTCCACGACACACGCGTTGCCGCCGGAGCCGGATGCGAGGACGATGACGCGCACGAAGAAAGATTACCAGTTTTCAGTTTTCAGTTCTCAGTTCTGGTCTCACGTTCCGGAACCGACGACTGAAAACCGTAAACTGAAAACTACTCCTTCCCCGTCGACCCGAACCCGCCCGCGTCGCGCGAGCTCGGCGGAAGATCCGCGACCTCGTCGAACTGAGCGCGCGCCACGGGAGCGATGACCAGCTGCGCAATCCGCTCGCCGCGTCCGATTGTGACGGGCTCGGCGCCCAGGTTGGCGAGGATCACGCGGATCTCGCCGCGGTAGTCGCTGTCGATCGTGCCGGGCGCATTGAGGAGGCACAGGCCGTGGGAAATCGCCAGGCCGCTGCGCATGCGGACCTGGCCCTCGTAGCCCGGCGGGATCGCCACCGCAACGCCCGTGGGAATCAACGTGCGCCCTCCGGGCAAGAGCGTCAAGGACTCCGCGATGGCCGCGCGCAGATCGCACCCCGCGGCCCCCGGAGTCGCATAGGCCGGCAGCGCCAGCCCCTCCCCGTGCGGCAGGACGGTGACGGGCACCCGCAGATCGCTCATCAACTCTTCATTACCACGAGCCGGCTACAGCGCCTGCGCCAGATCGGCCGCGGAAAGGGGCAGACCCGGGACGTTTCCGACGACCGAGAGGGACAGGACGCGTCCGTCCAGCAGGCGCTCTGCCTCCTCGTCGATCTGGTCCTGCGTGACGGCCTCCACGCGGGCGATCCACTGCTCGGGCTCCATCGTCGTTCCGAAGTAGAACTCCTGGCGGGCGGCCGACGACATGCGCGAAACGGTCGACTCCAGGGCCAGCACGAGGCTGCCCTTGAGACTCTCCTTGGCGCGGCGCAGCTCCCGGGGAGCCACGCCGCCGCGCTTCAAGCGGCGCAGCTCGCGCAGGGTCACCTCCAACACGCGCGGCAGGTTCTTCGGCGCGCACGCGGCGGAGATCGTCTCGTAGCCGCCCTGGCCGTAGGCGTGCAACGCCGACCCGATCGAATAGACCAGACCCCGTTTCTCCCGGACCTCCTGGAAGAGCCGGGAGGACATCCCGCCTCCCAGGACGATGTCCAGCAGGTGCGCCGCGAAGCGCCGCGGGCTGGCCTGAGACGGCGCGGCCAGGCCCATGCAGATGTGCGCCTGCTCGAGCCCCGGACGCACGTGGAGCGCCACGTGCTGATGCGCCCGCGGCCGGCGCTGCTTGCGCCGTCGCGGACGCGCGGCCGCGGCGCCGCGGCGGCGAAAAATCCGCTCCACTTGG
>JBDTXY010000203.1:0-5512 GCA_040005945.1 Acidobacteriota bacterium | reverse complement strand
CACGTCCTTGCGCACGATCTTCGCCACGAGGACGGCCAGCATGGCCAGGATCGTCAGGAACAGGCCGAACGTCGCCACCTGGCCCGCCGCCTCGTTCTTGGAGCGCAGCCGGTCGTAGTCCCGCGTCCACGCCTGGGGCACGTGCACGAACTCCTGGTATCCCGTCACCCGGTTGCCGGAAACGGTCGTGCTGTATCGGACCGTGGCGTCGCCGAAGCGCGCGCCCGCCTTCTCATCGACGAAGCTCCAGTCGGTCCGGTTCGGCCTCGTGGCCGGAGTGGCTTCGATCGGCGCGAGCGCCGCCTCGGCCAGTCCGCGCGACGCCAGAAACTCGAGCGCGATCGCCCGCGCCTGGTCCTGGGTCAACCGTTCTCCCGGAGCGCTCTCCTTGACAACCGACTGGAAGGCGATGAGGTCCCCCAGGGGAGAGATCGTGACGCGCTCTTCCTCCTTCACGCCCGAGCGAAACCAGCGCATCTGCCACTGCCAGATCTTGGCGTCGCGGCCGTAGATGCTGCCCGCGCGCTCCAAACCCAGCTCGCGCTCCAGATAGACCTTGGCCGTATCGTCCACCGCGAATTGGCCGGCGAAGCGGGCCCCCGCGATGTCGCGGCCGCGCTCGGCCAGCAGCTTCTCGGCGAGCACCCGGGCCTGTCCGCGGTTCACGCGGAACTCGATCGAAGCCTCCGGAAACGCGCGGCGAAAGAGCGAGGCCGTGACGGCCGCCCCCGCCGCGATGACGAGCAGGCAGACGAAGACGAATCGGATGTCCCGGCGGTCGAGTCTGTCCATCCGGCCCCGGCTCGGGCCTCAGCCCGCGAGCACGCTTCCGCCGTTGATGTTGAGGATCTCGCCCTGGATGTGCCGGGCCAGATCCGAGACCAGAAAGAGAATCGGGCCGGCGATGTCCGCGGGCGAAGCGACGCGGCCCAGCGGAATCTCCTTCTCGATCTCCAGGCGCTTGGCCGGATTGGACAGCTCGCCCGCCGCCATGTCCGTGTCGACCCAGCCGGGGGCGACACAGTTTACGCGGACGCCGCGAGGTCCCAGCTCCTCGGCCAGCGACTTGGTGTACGAGATCAGCGCGCCCTTGGAGGCGGCGTACGCGGAATGACGCGCTTCGCCGCGCTGACCCGCCGTGGAGGAAACGAAGACGATCGCGCCGCCGTGCCGGATCAGGTGGGGAACCGCGGCGTCGGTGACCAGGAAGGCGCCTCGCAGATTGACGGCATAGGTGTGGTCCCAGACGGCGACGTCTCCCCGGCCGGCCACGTCCTCCTCCCAGATACCCGCGTTGTTGACCAGGATGTCGAGGCGCTCCCACGCCTTGACGACATCGCGCACCAGCTGCTGCGCCTGGGCCGGCTGCGAGACGTCTCCCGCCAGGGCCATCGCCTCGCCGCCCGCCGCGCGAATTTCTTTCACGGCGGCGTTGGCCGACGCCTCGTCGCTCCGATAGTTGATCGCGACCCGAGCCCCCGCCCGCGCGAGCAGATCCGCCGCGGCGCGGCCAATGCCCCGCGAACCTCCCGTGATCAGGGCGGTTCGGGGCGCGAGATCGATCGTGAAACGGTCGGCCAACTTGGTACGTATATTAAGTTAGACCAAGAACCCTTCCACACAGACAGGGCGGCGACCGCAGGAGCGGCGCCGTCCCCCGCGATTTCTGCCCGTGTCGCGGTGCTGTGCCGAGGGTCCAGCCAGCCTGTCATCCCGAGGAGCCCTTCGGCTTCGCTCAGGGCAGGCTCCGCGACGAGGGACCCCTTTCAGAACGGCGCTAGGGATCGGAAAGGGGCCCCTGCTGCGCTCGGAATGACGCGGCGGCCCCTGGCTGCGCTCGGGATGACGCAACTCAGCTTCCCGCGATCAGCTGCCCCACGTACGCCGAGAAGGTCTCCAGAACGGGCGCCGAGTCCTTGAGCTTCACATCCACGTCGGCGGCCCTGGCCAGGGCCCGGGCGAGCTCCGGAGCTGTGAATCGGGAGGACCGCTGGGCGGCGCGATAGAGCGCGAAGGGATGGGCGCCGCCGGACGCCGTCTCGAACGGCGATCGGCCGAAGGGAACGGCGGGAGCCATGAGCCGGGGAAGCACGCGCGCCTGGAACGTTCCGTAAGTCATCGACGCGTCGAACCCTCCGGGGGCGGACTCCTCCAGGCGCGCCCGAATCAGCAGCATGCGGCGCACTTCGCTGGACAGCATTCCCAGGAACTTGTTGGGCCACGCATCCTCCGTATCGATCGGGCGATCGCCGGCCCGGACGTCCCGGCCCGAGAACAGGCGCTCCAGCCGCGAGAGCGCGTCCCCCGCGTCCCGGCGCCCGACGGCCTCGAAGAATTCGTAGATGTCCTCGGAGGACTCGTCGTCCACGTTGGCCGCGACGTCGGCGGCCCGGATCCGCCCTCCCTTTCCGGCCCACTCCAGGAGCTTCTCGAGCTCCGAGGCGAACTGCTGCGGATGCGAGTCCGTCAGGACCAGTAGCCGCTCGATCGCGGCGGGCTCGATGCCGACCTCGCGCTCCTTGGAGCGGGCTCCGGCCAGGCGCCGCAGCGCGGGCTCGGGCGCGTCTCCCACGGACGTTTCCAGGACCAACCCCCGCTTTTCGATCTCCTTGATCAGGTCGACCCCGGCCGGTGGCGCGACCGCCGTCAACAGCGCCACGGTCCCGTCGTTGCCTTCGCGCGCGACCACCGCGCGCAGCGCGGCCTTCAGAATCGCTCCGCCCCCCGCGCTCTCTTCCGGAAGCTCCTTGAGGATCTCGGCGAGCAGCTCGGCCTCTTCCTTCCGGCGGACCTTGCGCGCCGCCGTCTCGGCAGTCTCCGCCGGATCTCCGGAGGACGGCAGGTCCAGCGCCGCTAGCAGCGCTCGCGTCCGCTTGAACGCCTCCCGCCGCCCCGCCGGGGTCCCCTTGTCCCACGCTTCGATCGCCTGGGTCAGCAGGCGGCCCGGCGACTCCGTGCCCAGGAGCCTCGAGATATCGAGCTGGACCAGCCGCTGCGGGGAGAAGAGGGACCGGTTCAGCAGCGCATCGGAGACCGCCTCCGCGGGCGCGTCGTCCTCGAAGCGCAGGACCTCGGTCTCAGGACCCGCCAGCACCGCGCGCGCGCGCTCGGCCGCCTCTTCCACGAAGAACTCGACGTCGCCGACGATCAGGACGGTCGCCGGCGCGTCGGCGAAAGCGGGGACGGCTTTATCGGAGAAGGGGGTCTTCGGCACCGGGCCGAAGTCTATCGGAGGGGGCGGTGTTGGGCGCGATTCGGCGGAAGCCGAAGCGGGTCGGACGAGCGTCGCGGCCGCGAGGGGCGCGATCCCGAGGAGGAGGGGCGTCTCCTCAGCGGGGAGCGAGTGAGCGCGTGCTTCTCAATGCGAGCCGCCACACGCCATCCGGGGTTCCGGCGTAGAGAATCCGGCCAGCAGGCGTCTGGGCGACCGCCAGGCTTAGGGTCTCTCCGCGGAGCGGGCCCAGCGGGGACCACGTCGCGCCGTCGTCCGCGCTCATGAAGACCCCATCGCCACCTGTGCCCGTATAGAGCGCCCGCGGTTGGTCCGGGGCGACGGCGAAGGCCGGCAGGTCGCTCGGAGGGAATCCGGCGCTCGAGCCCCAGGTGGCGCCGCCGTCGTGGCTCGTATAGAACTCCTGGGATCCGGCGTAGAGGGTCTCGGAATCGGTGGGATCGACCTCCAGAAACCAAAGGAACGAAAGCGCAAGCCCGGTCGGCGTCCAGGTCGCGCCTGCATCGGTGCTCTTGAACACTCCCGACCGTCCATCGGCGTAAGAGCCGACGGCATAGAGGGTCGCGGAGGCTCGAGGATCGATCGTGATGTGGTTCGCCTCAGGCGCGAGTGGCAGGCTCGTCCAGGTCGAGCCGCCGTCGGCGCTTCTGGACATCCCCGGGGGGGACGCGTTCACAAAGATCGTCAGGGCGTCGGTCGGGTCGACCGCGACTGCATAGCCAAACGGCCACCCGGCCTCGTCGATCTGCGTCCATGTCGCCCCGGCATCCGTGCTCCGGAAGAGATCGTTGGCGAGATCGTCCGGGATAAGGCTGATTCGTCTCGTCCCGGCGGCGTAGAGCACGCTCGAGTCGCTGGGCGCGATCCGAACGAGATAGACGTCGCCGATCGGGAGCAGGAGATCGATCCAATGAAGCCCTCCGTCGACGCTGCGAAAGAGCCCGCGGTGATTCCCAGCGTAGACCGTCTCCGGATCGTGAGGGTCCGTGGCAACGATCGAAACCAGCTCCCCCACGAATCCACGGTTCGTCCAACCGTCAGCCGTGAGGACCGTGCGCGGTTCAGCCGCCTGAAGGAGCAGCGCCGCGAGCAGGAAAGGGAACATCAGCTCAGTATACGTACGAAGCGTCTCGTGCGCCTTGCCGGTGCCGTCTATCGAAACGACATGGTTTTCGCGGTCGCTGGCGGCTCGGGATTGCGGGGAACTCTCGAGACCTACGGCAGGCGAGACAGAGCCCGGGTTCGGGGGCGAAGCGCCAGGTCGAACACTCCTGCAGCCGTGCCCGCGTGCAGGAACGCGCCGGAGGCGTCGATCGCGAGGCTCACGCCTGGAAGAGGAGCGGGACGACGGGTCCGTGGCTCGTCCAATGGAGCGAGGCGACGGGCTCAGCGCGCGGCGCACCGGGGTTCAGCGCCGCCGCGACGATCCACCCCAAGCACAGGAAGCTCATTCCCGCTCCCCTCGAGTCACGGAACCGCCGGCGGCTCCGGGTCGTTCTGCCCGGTGACGAAGATCGGATCCTGCGACTGGTTGTCGATGACCGCGGCGTAGGGATACAGTGCGCCGAAGCCGTCCGCATCGACCAGACAGTAGGCCCCCAAAACGTCTGTGTGGACACCGAGCATCCCGAAGATGTCATTGAGCTGAAGGGCCTCGTGGCCCAGGAGCGTCTGCGCCGTCTGCCCGAGGGGCTCTCCCGCGGCGCTGAAGAGGCGGAAGGTCACGGTTCGTGCCGCGTCGGCGCGGTTGAAGGCGCCGACGTTCACGCGAAAACCCTTCGTGGGATCGGCGGAATACGAAAGCGACGTCAGGACCGCGGCGGGCGCTGCGTCTCCGGGACCCAGGCCCGGCACGAACATGCCGACCGTCGGATCGGGATGGCTCGGGGTGTAGAGACGGCTCGTGACGACGAACGGCGCTCTCCCGACCACTTCCACCGCGCCTCCGGACTCCGGGGACGCGAAGGTCGTCCCGACGAGATCCTCGAACAGGTGCGACTGGCCGGGATCGAGCAAGAGGCTCTGCGCCGTTGCGCCGCATGTGCCGGCAAGGCACCGAAAGTCGAGAGCGAAGTTGGTCGCAGAGACATCCAGGTTCGTGACCGTCACGTCGGAATGGAAAAACGCTCCTCCGACCCCGTGGAGCGAAGAGGCCGCCGGAAGCGTCACGAACGAGCTGCCGAGGACGCTGGCGTCCCGACCTGGAATGAAGATCGTGTCCTGCGATTGATTGTCGATGACGGCGGCGTAGGAGAAGACGGAGCTTCTGGGGTCCCCTTC
>JBDTXY010000202.1:0-5540 GCA_040005945.1 Acidobacteriota bacterium | reverse complement strand
GGGAGAAGCGGGAGCGTTACGACCGGTTCGGTCACGCCGGCTTCCAGAGCACCGCTGGCTTCGGCGCGGGCTTCGACGCCTCGGGCTTCGCGGACATCTCGGATCTGCTCGGAGGCCTCTTCGGGTTCGCGTCGGGCGCGGGCGGCGGCACGCCGGCGGGCCCGATGGCCGGCAGCGACCTGGTGTACCGCATGGAGATCGCCTTCCGCGACGCGGCGTTCGGGATCGAGGCGCCGATCGCGATCTCGCGCCTGGAGCGCTGCGACCCCTGCGCGGGCAGCGGGGCCCAGGCGGGCTCGCGCCCCAAGACCTGTCCCGCGTGCGCCGGTCGGGGACGCCAGCGCATGTCTCAGGGGTTCCTGGTCGTCACGCGGCCCTGCTCGCGCTGCGGCGGCGACGGCAAGATCATCGAGAAGCCGTGCACGGTCTGCGCGGGCGAGGGCCGGCGGCGGGGCAAGAAGGAGCTGTCGCTGCGGATTCCGGCGGGAGTCGAGACGGGATCGCGCATGCGGCTGACGGGAGAAGGCGACGCCGGGCCCAACGGCGGCCCGACCGGCGACCTCTACGTCGTGCTGACGGTGGCGCCGGACGACATCTTCGCGCGCGAGGGCGACGACATCGTCGTGCGCCTGGAGCTGCCGTTCCCGACTCTGGTGCTGGGGGGTGAAGTGGACGTGCCCACGCTCAAAGGCTCCGAGAAGATCACCGTTGCCCCGGGCACCGCGGTGGGGGAGCTGCTCCGATTAAAGGGCGAAGGCATGGGGCGGCTGTCGCGCGGCGGGAGGGGCGATCTGATCGCGCGGGTGGACGTCCACGTTCCCGATGCGCCGTCGCGCGAAGAGCGCGAGCTCCTGCAGCAGTACGCCCAGCTGACGGGCGCGCCGGTCGGCAAGGGCAAGGGCGTGCTGGGGAAGGCGAAGAAGATATTCTCCTGAGGCGTGCCCCGACCCTGCTATAGCCGCCTGGAGATTCCTCGCAAATCCGGCGACGACGCGGTCCTGGGTTGGCTCTCCCTGTTCGATCCCCTCGGATTCGAGGTCGCGGGCAAGGACCTCGTCGCCTTCTACCGCGAGGCGGACAACGCGCGCCAAGCGTCAAACCGTCTGCGCCAGGCGGGTGTGCGCCACGAGCTGACCACGGACATTCCCGAGGGCGACCCCCTGGAGGTCTATCGCGCTCAGTCGCGGGCCTTCCCGGTCGGCCGCCGCCTGTGGATCGATCCCGGCGACGACGCCGGCTCCGAGCCTCCGGATGCGCGGATCGCGCTGCGGCTTCCGGCCTCGCGCGCCTTCGGCACCGGCACCCATGCCTCCACCCGCCTGGCGCTGCTCGCATTGGAGGAGGAGGACCTCGATGGACGATCCGTTCTGGACGTGGGCACCGGCTCGGGCGTGCTCGCGCTGGCGTCGGCGGCGTTGGGTGCGCGGTTCGCGGTGGGACTGGACACGGATCCGGAGGCGGTGTTCGTGGCCCGGGAAAACCTCGGCCGCCATCCCTTCGGCGGCCGCGTGCATCTGTATGCGGGCCCGCTGGAGGCGTGCGTGGGAGACTTCGACCTGGTCGTCGCGAACATGTTGAGCGAGGAGCTGCTGCCGGAGGGCCGGCGGATTCTGGCGCGAGCCGGACGCCGCGGGCGCGTCGTGCTGTCGGGCATCACGCGCGACCAGGAAGCCGGCGTGCTCGGCCGGCTCCGGACGGGGCGCTGGAAGCTCGCGGGCCGGCGCTCGGAAGAAGAATGGAGCTGCTTGTGTCTCTCCCGCGCATCGTAGTCGACCGCATCCCCGAGGCGGGCGCGTCCTGCCGCATCACCGGCGAGGAAGTCGCCCATGCGCACGCGCGCCGTCTGGGCCGCGGCGAATCGGTCGCCTTGGTCGACGGTTCCGGCTTAGAGGCCGTCGGCCGGCTGAGCCGGCTGACCCGCCAGGAGCTCGAGGTCGAGGTCCAGTCCGTTCGCGAGGCGGCCGACGCGTCGCCGGCGATCGCGCTCTGCGTCTGCGCGGTGCGCGCGGAGCGACTGTCGTGGATCGCCGAGAAGGCGACGGAGATGGGGGCGGCGAGGCTGACCATCGTGTCGAGCGAGCGCACGCAGCGCTTCCGCGCCACCGACGCGCTGTTCGCGCGCCTCCAACGGGTGATGCGCGAGGCGGCCAAGCAGGCCGAGCGCGCGCGCTGGCCGCAGATCACGGGACCCGTCGCGCTGTGCGAGCTGGTCCGCACGGAAGGCGCGGAGAACAGGCTGATCCTGGATTCGCGGGGCGAGATGTTCCCGGCGGTGCTGCCGGCGCGGACGACCGCGCTGCTGGTGGGTCCGGAGGGAGGCTGGTCCGACGCGGATCTGGAGCAGGCGCTGGCCGCCGGCTGGATCGCCGTCTCGCTGGCGGCGGGCCTCCTACGCGCGGAAACCGCGGCCATCTCCGCGCTGGCCCTGGCGGGCGCGGCGCTGGCCCGCGCGCGCTAGCGGTTCGAGCGGGCGGCGCCGGCCGGTGCGGAGGCCGACGAAAGCTCGTCGCGGTATACGACGCCGCCCTTCATGACGAAGCCCACGCGCTCGACTTCCGTGATGTCTTGCAGCGGATTGCCACGAACCGCGATAACGTCCGCGAATTTCCCGGGCTCCACCGCGCCGACGCGATCCGGCCAACCCAGCAACTCCGCGGCGCGGACGGTCGCCGCCTGGATCGCCGCCAGCGGCGTCATGCCGTTGCTGGCCATCCAGGTGATCTCCTTGCCGTTCTGGCCGTGCGGCAGGACGGAGGAGTCCGACCCCATCGCGATCTTGACGCCCGCGGCGATCGCCTTGCGAAAGCCCTCGCGGCTCCCGCGGCGGAACATCTCGTCGCGCGCCTTCTCGCGCTCGCCGGGCGGCTCGGAGCCCGGCTCCTCCGGCATCTCCCAGATGGCGCCCGTCGGCACCAGCCACGTCCCGTGCTCCTTCATGAGCCGCACTCCCTCGTCGTCCAAGAGCGTGCCGTGCTCGATCGAATCGACGCCCGCGCGGATCGCCGTCTTGATGCCGTCGGTCCCGTGGGCGTGGGCGGCGACCTTCTTGCCGTACCGGTGCGCCTCGTCCACGATCGCGCGCATCTCGTCCAGGGTGTACTGCGTCTCGTTGGTCAGGTTGTCGCCCTCGCCGCCGCCCTCGGTGGCCATGATCTTGATGACGTCGGCTCCGTACTTGATCTCGGTGCGCACCAGCTTGCGCACGCCGTCGACGCCATCGGCGATCCCCGAGGCTCCGCCGATCGTCACCGTTGGCGACAGGCCCTGCTCGTCCTCGTTGTGGCCTCCGGTGGAGCCGACGGCCAGCGTCGCCACCAGCATGCGCGGGCCCGCGATCTCGCCGCGGTTGATCGCGTCGCGCAGCGCGACGTCGGCGTAGTCCTTGGCCCACAGGTCTCGCACGGTCGTGAACCCGGCGTCCAACGTCTTGCGCGCGCGCAAAAAGGCCGTCACGGCATCGTGCATCGGGCCGCCGTGCAGCAGGAACCGGTACGTCGTCGTGACGTGCGTGTGGCAGTCGATCAGGCCCGGCAGCAGCGTCGCGTCGCCGAGGTCGATCACCGCGTATCCCGCCGGGATCGGCAGGCCCGAGCCCACGGCGGCGATCTTTTCCCCTTCGATCAGAATCACCGGCTTCGGGATGAGCTTGCCCGCGGCCACGTCGAGCAGCTTGCCCGCCCGAACCGCCTTGCGGACCGGCGGCGCCTCGGCCGCGGGAAGCGGCACGGCCCGAAGGCCCAGGAGGCCGAGCCCGAGGACGGCCGCTCCGACTTTTCTCTTCATGGCGATTCCCAGATTTTCCAAAAGATACCAAAGGCCGGGATCCGGCGGAGCGATTCCGGATTGACTCTCCCACGCGAACGGCGAATACTCCCTCGTCACATCCCTCTCCAAGCGGAGGCGATATGTCCTACGAGAACGTCAAGAAAGTCTGGATGAACGGCCGGCTCGTGGATTTCGCCGACGCGAAGATCCACGCGTTCTCCCACGCCTTTCACTACGGGTCGGCCATGTTCGAGGGCGCGCGCGTCTACAAGACGCGGCAGGGATCGGCCGCCTTCCGGCTGGATGATCACATCAAGCGGCTCTACGACTCGTGCAAGGTCTACCGGATGGACGTGCCGTTCGCGCAGAAGGAATTTCGGGACGCGGTGTTCGAGACGATCCGCGCGAACGGGTTCGAGGAGTGCTACATCCGCCCCGTGGTCTATCGCGGCCTCGGCGCGCTGGGCGTCAACCCCTTCAACAGTCCCGTCGAGGTCATGATCGCCGTGTGGCAGTGGGGCAAGTACCTGGGCGACGAGGCCCTGGAGGGCGGGGTGGACGTGTGCGTGTCGTCCTGGAACCGGATGGCGCCCAACACGTTCCCCGCGATGGCCAAGGCGACCGGAAACTACCTGAACTCGGCCCTGATCAAGATGGAAGCGATCACGAACGGCTACACGGAAGGCATCGCGCTGGACAACGCGGGCCGAATCTCCGAGGGCAGCGGCGAGAACATCTTCATCGTCTACGGGGGACGCATCCTGACCCCGCCGCTGGCCGGCACGATCCTTCCGGGGATCACCCGCGACTCGCTCATGCGGCTGGCGATCGACGCCGGATACACCGTGGTGGAGACGCAGATCGCCCGCGAGATGCTCTACATCGCCGACGAGATCTTCTTCACGGGCACCGCCGCCGAGATCACCCCCATCCGCTCGGTGGACCGGATCCAGGTGGGCCAGGGCAGGCGCGGGCCGGTGACCGAACGCCTCCAGAAGGACTTCTTCGCCCTGATCCGGGGCGAGGCCGATGACCGCTACGGCTGGCTCGCGCCCCTGCCGGTCGAGGCGGCGGTGCGGTAGCGTCGGCGATTGACTGTCCGCTATCAGCTGTCTGCTCAATGCCTTAGAAGGCGTCGGTCCCGCGGGGTCTCTCTGGTTGAGAGCTGAGACCTGACAGCTGACAGCTTTCTTTCATTCCGGAACCAGCGTAATCTAGCCCTCACCGAGGAAAAGAAACCATGCATATCAACGATCTGCTCAAGATTGCGGTCGAGCGCAAGGCGTCTGACCTGCACCTCAAGGTTGGCGCCTTTCCGATCATCCGGGTCGACGGAACGCTCATTCCGCTGTCGGACATGCGCCGCCTCATGCAGGAAGACACGATCGCGATGGCTTTCTCGATCATGTCGGCGCGCCAGAAGGAAAAGTTCAAGAACAACTTCGAGATCGACATCGCCTACAACGTGCCGAACCTCGGCCGTTTCCGTTGCAACATCTTCCAGCAGCGCGGCACCGTTGGGCTCGTTTTGCGCGTCATTCCGGCTAAGATCCTCTCGATCAAGGAGCTGCTCCTGCCGCCCATCCTGGAGAAGATCTGTCACGAGCAGCGCGGCCTGGTGCTCTGCACGGGAACCACCGGATCGGGCAAGTCGACCACGCTGGCCGCGATGATCGATCACATCAACGCTACGCGCAACGAGCACGTCATGACCGTCGAAGACCCGATCGAGTTCCTGCACCGCGACAAGAAGTCGATCGTCAACCAGCGCGAGG
>JBDTXY010000201.1:0-5544 GCA_040005945.1 Acidobacteriota bacterium | reverse complement strand
GAAGTAGGACGAGTCAGCGGCCGATCGCGAAGTCCGGGCTGAACCGTAGGTCAACAAAAGCTTCTCTTCGTTATCCCTGACTGAGTTCATCCGTTTCAGTTTACAGGTTGCCCCAGGAGAGGATGAATTTGCTTGAGAAATGGCTGGAGCGTGATCACCCGAGCGGCTCGCCGGAGCCGTAGTCCTTCCATAGTCTTTCGTTACGCACTCCCTGTGCCAGCCTTGTCCGAAATCGAACTCGGCGCGCGTGCCCTGGTTGACCGACCAAAGAGGGGATCCTGTCCCTGCGAACAGGTCAAACAGGAGATCGTCCGTGGGGGCTGCGTGACCACGGACATCAGCTCACAGTGGGACTCACAAAAGGCGCCGAGCGCCGCCGCAAAGTCCATCGTCGACGCCGGCGCCACCGTTCATTCGGGGATGTGGCAGCGTAAGGTCTGACAACTCCGCCGGATGGAGGGCGTCGTCGCCCCGCACGAGCAACGTCACACGGACAGGGTCTTCGGCTCTCCGGCCGATCTGAAGGGCTGCGCGCCCCTAAGATCTTGACGAAAGCGGGGCCGCGGGCGGGATTACGGGATCAGGCGTGGTGGCGCGGTCGAAATCACAGCCGTGGACAGGCACACGGGCGAAGGTCTACAGAAACGACCGGCGCACGCCTTTCGCACCGATCCAGGACACGGCGGCGTTCGCGACTTCTCCCTGAGGGTCGATGATTCAAGAGTGACCTACCGCGGGGCTGTGCCCGGCGTTGCCGACAATCGTGGTTTTGGATCCCAGCCTCCTTCTTGCTGCCGTTCCTGCCTCAGGTGTGGAGCCAACGGCGGCGGCTGAATCGCGGTCGAAGTTGACGGATGACGCGTACGCGGAGGTCAAGGGCCATCCGACCAAGGGAAGAGACCTGCTGGGGGAGTATGAAGACCTTCGGCCCGGCGCTGGACGTCGTGCTTCACCATCACGAGCGCATGGACGGGTCGGGATACCCGGATCGTCTGACCGGAGACTCCATCCCGGTCACCGCGAGGATCACCTCCATCGCGGATGTCTTCGACGCGCTGACGATCGCCCGCGTCTACCGGGGAGCGGTGGCGCGGGAGGACACGCTCCGGATCATGGCCGATGAAGTGCGAAAGGGATGGTGGGACGGGCGCTATTTCGACGAGTTTCGGGGGGTGCTCGAGACTCTTCCCGAGAACGATGAGCGGATCACCCGGCTCGCCGGACCGGCGCAAGTGCCGGATCAGACCGCGTAGCGAACGCCTCGGCGGGCCTGCGCGGCGACGGATGCGGCATCGCAAACGTAGACGGGAGTACATGAGAGTCTGGATCGCGTCCGCGGCGTTGATCGGCTCGCTCCTCGCGCTCGCCCCCGGCATCTTCGGGAAGCCCAGCCGGCCGGAAGGTTGGCGGCAAATCAGCCCGGTCTTCCCTCACGTCAACTCAGTGACGCTCGCGCAGGACGGCTCTGACGTGATTTTCGCCGCCGCCTCGGACCCGGCCACGTCGCAGAGCGGGGTCTTCCGCAGTGCGGACGGCGGAACCACATGGACGCTTCTGAGCTCTGATTTGTCCGGCGACACCGTTGGCACGATCCTGATCGACCCCCGCGACCCCAGCCGATTGTTCGCGGCCACGGTCCGGGAGACCGGTGCGGATGGATCCGCGACCCGCGTCTATCGCTCCACCGACGCGGGCGTGAGCTGGCAATTCCAGCGCGATTTCCCATCGGCCTGCGGCGGCACGTTCGCCTTCAACCCGAAAACTACCGCGTCGGTCTATCTCGCGCTCGAGTGCTCGGGCGGCTTCTACGCCAGCGAAGACGGGGGAACGACCTGGCAGCTCAGGGATGAGCGGACGCTGCGGCGGTTGCAGTCGGCACCGGGCGGTCAGCTCTATTCCATCGATGCCGGCGATGGAACGATCCTCCGCAGCGCCGACGGCGGTCGTTCCTGGTCACATGTTTCGCCGCCGCCGTGTTCGCTGGGGCCTTCCTTCTTCGTCATCAACGCGCTGGCGGTCGACCAGCTGGGCCGGCTGTATGCGGCCACGGGCCAGGTCCGGATGATTTTCATCGACTGCCCAGGCTTGTTTCGGAGCGTCGATGGCGGCCATTCGTGGCAGGAGTTGACCACGTTGTCTTTCGGCGCCATCGCCTTCGACCAGAGCGACCCCTCGACGATCGACGCGGCCCTGCTGTTTTTCCAGAGCGGCGCCGTCGAAACCAGCAAAGACGATGGGGACAGTTGGCAACTGCTCGACGTCCTGCCTGCGCCGGCGTTTGATCTCGAGCTTTCCCCATCGGGACGCAGCCTCTACGCCGTGACGGAACTCGGGCTCTACCGTCGGTCCATTCGCGAGACGCGCGTGGTGGCGCCGAGATAGATCCGAAGAGGCAACATGGCGATCACCCGGCCGGCCCCGTCTTCGACCGCGAACACCCGCGCGCCCTCGCTTTCAAACCCGACCCACGCATTGTTCACCTCTCGGACGAAAAGGGGGGGGACATGGCCGTGGACATTCGCGGCATCGCGCCGTTGCTGGAAGTCTTCGACATGCCCACCTCGATCGCGTTCTACCGCGGCGTGCTGGGCTTCCAAGTCGGCACCGCCTCCGCGCCCGGCGACCGTTTCGATTGGGCGTTGCTCAAGCTCAACGACGTCGAGTTGATGCCCAACACTGCTTACGACGAGGGCGAGCGGCCGCCCGTTCCGGATCCGGCTCGCATCGTGGGCCAGGGTGTCACGCTCTACTTCAGGTGTCCGGATGTGGACGCAGCGTATGCGCACCTCCGCGTGCAGGAGGTCGACGTGCAGAAGCCCATTACGCGAGACTACGGCATGAAACAGCTGTCCGTCACCGACCCCGACGGATATTCGCTCTGCTTTCAGAGCCCGGTGGCATGAGCCGGGCCGCGCCGCCGCCGCGTCACGGACCGATCATCAGCCCCCAGAGGTCAGCGGGCCCGCGGGAGCGGCCGCGGTCGAGAGCTGGTGCGAGTCCCCACGTTTCGGGACTCGGAGGTTCTTCCAGCGAGATCGCGACGGGAAGGTTTACAGGGTCACGCGGCGGAACGCGGGCTCCCCGGTCGTCGTCGAGGCGAGCCGGAGCCGCCCCGGCTGACGACGTCGGTGCCCGCCGCATACACGGTGACCCAGAAGAGTCCGACCAGAACGCCGGCGAACGTGTCCGTTGCCCAGTGCGCCCCGAGGTACACGCGGCTGACGGCCACGGCGATCACGAAGAACGCCGCCGCGCCGACCGCGAGAATGCGAATCCCCCGGCGGGAGCTCAAGTGGAAGACGACCGCGGCCAGCCCGCCGAAGAAGACGGTGGACATGGCCGCATGCCCGCTGGGAAAGCTGTAGGTGGTCTCCTTGACGAGCGCCGGCCAGAGATCCGGGCGCGCCCTCGTGAACCCGATCTTCAGCGCCGTCGTCACGCCGAATCCGCCGGCCACGCTGCCGAAGAAGAGGAGCGCGGAGACGCGGTGCCCGGCGACGACCAGACCCGTGACGACCGCGGCCGTTCCGACGGCGAGAAACACGCGATCGCCCAGGAACGTGATCCCGCGCATCACCTCCGTCATGGGCGGCGAACGGAGCCCGTAGAGAAACTTTCCGACCGTGCCGTCGAGGGGTCCCGGCGTGATCGTGTGCTCGAAGACCTCGTGAGCCAGCACGGAGAACGCGACGGTCAGCAGCAGGCACGCCAGCAGACTCACCGTGAAGTAGAGCCCGACGGCTCCTTCGCGCGAGAAGCGCGCCCTCATGAACGAGCGGATTGCGGCGGGGTCCACCGAGCGAGCATACCGGCGCGCGTGGCGCCGGAACCGCCGCCTCGGTTAAGATCCGGCCGGTGACTTTTCCGGTTCCGTTCCATCCCGCGATCGAGACGTGGTTCGCCTCGCGGCTGGGCGAGCCCACCGCCCCCCAAAGGCAAGGCTGGCCGCCGATCCGCGAGGGCCGGCACACCCTGATCGCGGCGCCGACGGGCTCGGGCAAGACGCTGGCGGCCTTCCTGTCGGCGATCGATTCGCTCATCCGCCAGGGGCCGGAGCTCCCGGACCAGACCCAGATCGTCTACGTCTCGCCCCTGCGCGCGCTGTCCAACGACGTTCAGAAGAATCTGAACGGACCGCTGGAGGAGATCCGGGCGAGCGATCCCTCCGTGCCCCAGATCCGCGTGCTGGTCCGCACGGGCGATACGTCGCAGAGCCAGCGAGCCGCAATGTCGCGGCGGCCGCCCCACATCCTCGTGACGACGCCCGAATCGCTCTATCTCCTCCTCGGAAGCGACGGCGGCCGCCGCATGCTGGGCTGCGTCCGGACCCTCATCGTGGACGAGATCCACGCCCTGGTGCGCGACAAGCGGGGAAGCCACCTGGCTCTTTCCCTGGAGCGCCTGGAGCGGCTGGCGGGACATCCGGTCCAGCGCATCGGCCTTTCGGCGACCCAGAAGCCGCTGGAGGAGATCGGGCGGTTCCTCGTCGGCCCCGAGCGGGACTGCGCGTTAGTCGACGCCGGGACGTTTCGCGACCTGGATCTGTTGGTCGAGATTCCCCCGTCGCCGCTGTCGGCGGTGTGCTCGCACGAGCAGTGGGAGGAGATCTACGCGCGGATCGCGGAGCTGGTCCGGGAGCACCGGACGACGCTCGTCTTCGTCAACACGCGCAAGATGGCGGAGAGGGTCGCCGGCCAGCTGACGCGCCTGTTGGGCGAGGACGCGGTCACCAGCCATCACGGCAGCCTCTCGCGAGCGCGGAGGCTGGAGGCCGAGGAGCGGCTCAAGGCCGGGAGCCTCCGCGCCTTGGTCGCCACGGCGTCGCTGGAGCTGGGAATCGACATCGGCGACGTGGACCTCGTGATCCAGGTGGGCGCCACCCGGTCGATCGCCACGTTCCTGCAGCGCGTGGGCCGCTCGGGCCATGCGCTGCGCAAGGTGCCCAAGGGCCGGCTCTTTCCGCTGACTTTGGACGAGCTGATGGAAGGCGCGGCGCTGCTGCGGTGCATTCGCGGGGAGATCCTGGATCGGACTCCCATTCCGCCGCGTCCCCTGGACATCCTGGCGCAGCAGGTCGTGGCCGCCTGCGTGAGCGAGGACTGGGATGTGCGGACGCTGCTGACGGTGTTGCGGCGGGCCTGGCCGTATCGGGACCTCGCGCCCGAGGAGTTGGATTCCGTCATCGCGCTCCATACGGGCGGGCGCGGCTCCCTGCTCCATCGCGACGGGGTCAACGGGCGGGTGATGGGCACCCGCCGGGCGCGGCTGACGGCGCTGATGTCCGGCGGCGCGATCCCCGACACCGCCGACTATCAAGTCCGGCTGGAGCCCGACGGTACGGTCGTGGGCACCGTCAACGAAGACTGGGCGGTCGAGGCCAACGGGGGCGACATCTTCCAGCTCGGTAACGCCTCGTGGCGCATCCTACGCGTGGAGACCGGGACCGTGCGCGTGGCCGACGCGAAGGGTCAGCCGCCCACCATCCCATTCTGGCTGGGCGAGGCGCCGGGCCGGACCCGGGAGCTCGCCGCTGAGATTGGAAGC
>JBDTXY010000200.1:0-5580 GCA_040005945.1 Acidobacteriota bacterium | reverse complement strand
TCACGCTGATCAACAAGATCGGCTAAGACCGTCGAGAGTCTTTTCGACTCTCGACTGACCATGGACGATTCTCTCAGGAGGTCGGTCGGCTGGCTGACGGCGATCCGAATCGCCGTTCTCCTGCTCATTCTCCTCTCGGCTGTCCTTGTCCAGGCAGGCTCCGGCGCCTCGCTGGAGATCTCGTTCCTCTGGGCCGTCAACGGCGGCGCCGCGCTGCTCGCCATTTTTCACTGGACGCTCGGCCGCAGCCTCGCGCCGCGCCTGTCCGCCGGCCTGCAGGTGGCCGGCGACCTCGCCATCGGTACGGTCCTGGTTTATTCCTCGGGCGGCCCCGACTCCGTCTTCAACTTCCTGTACCTCGTCGTCATCGGCGCCTCCGCGTTTCTCCTGTACCGCACGGGCGCGGTGCTCGTGGCTTCCGCCGCGGCGATCCTGTACGGATCGATGGTGCAGCTGCTCGTCTACGGTGTATTGCCGCTGCCCGCCCTGGCTCCGCTGACGCCATGGAGCGGGGCGCGCATCCGGTTCAACCTGGCGATCACCGTCGCCGGCTTCTACGGCGTCGCCTTCATGGTGTCCTACCTCTCCGAAAAGCTGCGCAGCGCGCGCGAAGAGCTGGAGCTGCGCCAGGTCGCGCTGTCGCGCATTCAAACGCTGTATGCCAACGTGATCGCGTCGATGTCGTCGGGCCTGGCCACCGCGGATTCGCGACAGCGGGTCACGTTCCTGAATCAGGCCGGCGGCGAGATCCTGGGCATCGTCCCGGCCCGCGCGACCGGCCGGCTCCTGTCGGACATCGGACTGGACCTTCCGGCCGATTGGGCCGAGATCCGGCATCGGACCCGGGGGCGGGACGGCTACCGCGCGGAAATCGAGATTCAACGCGGCGATTCGCGACGGGTGCTGGGGTATTCGCTGCGGGCCCTGAAGGACCCGGGCGGGGAGGAGGGAGCGCTGATCGTGTTCCAGGACTTGACCGAGGTCAAGAAGCTGGAGCGTCAGGCGCGCTTCAACGAGCAGCTGGCGGCCGTGGGCGAGCTGGCCGCGGGCATTGCCCACGAGATCCGCAATCCCCTGGCGTCGATCTCGGGGTCGGTCCAGGTGCTCTCCAACGAGCTCTCGGTGGGCTCGGCCGAACGGCGCCTCATGGAGATCATCGTCTCGGAATCCAACCGGCTGTCCAAGATCCTGGAGGAATTCCTCCGCTTCGTCCGTCCCCAGGAGCAGCGGGTGGCCCCCTTCGACGTCGGCATGAACATCAAGGAGGTTCTGGAGCTCTTCCGCCTCTCCGATGAAATCTCCGACGCGCACCTGATCGAGGACGACGTCTCTCCACCGTCCTCCGTGCTCGCCGGGGACCGCGACCAGATTCGCCAGATCATCTACAACGTGGCCAAGAACGCCGTGCGCGCCATGCCCGACGGGGGTTTGCTGAAAGTGGAAGGGCGCGAAGACGGCGCCTGGTATAGCATCAAGTTTCACGACACCGGCCGCGGGATGAGCGAAGAAGAGATCGCCCGGGTCTTCACGCCCTTCTCCACGGCCTTCGACGGAGGCACCGGGCTCGGCATGGCGATCGTCCGGCGCATCGTCGAAGATCACGGAGGAGCGATCGACGTCGAGTCCAAGCCGGGCGAAGGGACGACTGTGACGATTCTGCTGCCGCGCAACCTGGGCACGACGGTGACCGCCGGCAAGGCGCGCCTGACTTCCGAGGCCGTCCAGTGAGCGGGCCCCGCATCCTGATCGTGGACGACGAGAAGTCGCTGCGCGACATGCTGGGTCTCTTGTTCCACAAGCAGGGCTTCGAGGTCTTGAGCGCCGCCAACTATACGGAAGGCGTCGCCGCCGCGATCCGCTCGAATCCCGACCTGATCCTCTGCGACATCAAGATGCCCGACGGAAACGGCCTGGACCTGCTGAGCCGCGTCCGCGACGAGCATCTCCCGACGCCGGTCATCATGATCACCGCCCACACGTCCACCGAGGACGCGATCCAGGCGATGAAGCGCGGGGCCGTGGACTACATCTCCAAGCCCTTCAACAACGACGAGCTGCTCCTGGTGGTCCGCCGCGCACTGGGCGAGAAACAGCTCCAGGACGAAAACCTGTATCTGCGCCAGGAGCTGGCGGGCAAGTACACCTTCGCCAACATCATCGGCAAGGGCAGCCGGATGCAGGAGATCTTCCGGACCATCGAGCGGATCGGCAAGGTGTCTTCCACGGTCCTGCTCACGGGCGAGAGCGGGACCGGCAAGGAGCTGATCGCGCGCGCCATCCATTTCTCCTCCATCCGGAGGGATCGCAAGTTCGTTTCGGTCAACTGCGGGGCGCTCCCGGAATCGCTGCTGGAGTCCGAGCTCTTCGGCCACGAGCGGGGCGCCTTCACGGGCGCGGTCCGGGAAAAGCGAGGGCTCTTCCAGGAGGCCGACGGCGGCACGCTCTTCTTGGACGAGATCTCCGAGACCACACCGACGATGCAGGTCAAGCTCCTGCGCGCCATCCAGGAGAAGCTCATCCGGAAAGTCGGCGGCAATGACGAAGTCTCGGTGGACGCGCGCATCATCGCGGCGACCAACAAGGAATTGAACGAATTGGTCGCGGACGGACGGTTTCGCGAGGATCTCTTCTACCGCATCAACGTCATCCCGATTCCCCTGCCGCCCCTGCGCTCCCGGACCGAGGACGTGGCTCCGCTGACCACGCACTTCATCGTCCAGATCTGCAAGGAGCAGAAGATCCCGGAGAAGAAGATTTCGATCGAGGCGATGCGGCTGCTCGAAGCCTACCCGTGGCCCGGCAACGTGCGCGAGCTCGAGAACACGCTCGAGCGCACGGTCGCCCTCGAAGCCGGTCCCGTCATCAACGCGTCGAGCCTGCCCGAGGCGATCGTGCTCGGCGTGCGCACGCGGGTCCCGGATTTCGAGAGCTTGCCGGAAGAGGGCATCAACCTGGAGGCGTACCTCGAAACGGTCGGCAAGCGCCTCATGCGCGAGGCCCTCGACCGCTGCGGCGGCGTGCAGACCAAGGCCGCGGAGTTGTTGCACATGTCCTTCCGGTCGTTCCGCTACTACGCCAAGAAGTACAACCTCGTGCACCGCGACGAGATGTACGAGGGCGAAGACGAAGGCCCGGCCGAGGCGAAGGGAACCCCCGCTTGAGCCGGACACGGATCTTCGCCGCGCTGGCGGCCGCAGTCATCGCGTCGGCGTGCGGCGCCGCCCCCGGCGCGTCCCCGACTCCCGCGGCGACTCCGGCCTCGACGACCGCGGCCGCGGGACCGCGCGTCGAGATGCCCTCCGGCGCAGTCTACCGGCTCGAGCTCGCGCTCACACCCGAGGAACAGGCGCAGGGCCTGATGTACCGCGAGAGCCTTCCCGAGCGCACCGGCATGCTCTTCATTTTCAACGAAGATGCGCCCCACCAGTTCTGGATGAAGAACACCATGATCCCGCTCGACATGATCTGGCTGGACGCGGCTGGGAAGGTCCTGTTCGTTTCGGCCGCCACGCCCCCGTGCAAGGCCGACCCCTGCGGCACCTACGGTCCCGAGGCCCCGGCTCGCCAGGTCCTGGAGATCGCGGGCGGACTGGCGGCGAAGGAAAGAATCACGGTCGGGTCGCAGCTGAAGATTCTGGACGCGGCGAAGTGACGCCTGCGGCGTCCTTCCTCAGCCAGAACTCGATTCCATCCCTGGAGTAGAACGGCCGAAACCGCTCCGCGAGATACGCGGACACCAGCGGTGCGCGCCGGGAATTCGGAACGCCATCGATCGCCCCGTACCCCGGAGGGTAGCCCGCGCTGATGAGCGCCGCGCGCACCCGCGGGTTCGACTCGAGTGCCGCGATGACCTCGCGCTGGGCGCTCTCGGTTTCGTAGAATCCGGGCTCGTAGTAACGGATCGGGCAATCCCGATCGAAAAGATAGTAGAGCCCGGGGGCGTGCCCGAAGTCGAACCAGGTGTCGTCGGGACCCATGCGCGCCATGCGCAGCACGTCCGCCGTGGCGAAGACGAGATTCTGGTCCCAGGGCCGGAACAGGCCGCCGCGAGCGCGCGGGAGCTCCGCGAGCATCGACATCCCGGCCGGCATGGGCGTGTGAGCGGTCGCATACGCCACGCCCGACAGGAGCGAGGCCGGGTGCCGGTTCCAGAGCAGCAGCGCGGGCACCAGGACCGCGGCGGCAGTCTGCAGGCTCATCCAGGGGCTCCACCCGCGGACCCACCGCGCCACCAGGAGTAACCCCACGGGCACCGCGAGAAACGCATACCCCACGTGCTGGCGCTCGAGGACCGAAAGCATTGCTGCCAGAGTCCAGGCGCAGACCGGCAGCATCGCGCGCACGCGGGCGCCCACGCGGGGCCCCTGCGGCAGGTAGGCCCCGAGCAGGACGAGGCTCGCTGCCGTGAATCCGTACAGCAGCGCCGTCTCGTCTCCGAACAGCCCCAGCCACTGCCCGAGTCCGTGAGGCCGCGCAATCGCCGGAAAGCCCTGGGCGTAGACCGGCAAAAGCGACGGCACGTACACGAACGTCGTTCGCAGGAACCCCCCGAGGACTCCGAATGCCACCAGCCCGAGGCCGATCAAGGCCGCCGAGACCGCAGCGCCGAGCGCGAGCCAGGCGAGGTGCACCTGCCTGCGGCCCCGCGCGACCCAGAGGCCCACGGCGCAGGCGCACGTGGCGTAGAACGCAAAGTCGACGGCGATGCACAGACCGAGCGGCACCGCCGCGCCGCACGCGAGCCAGGCGCCGCGCCGTTTCGAGCGCGAGGCGTAGATCGCGAGCGCGAGCGCCCAGAGCGAGGCGATCGCGCGAGGGTTCTGGTACTGCGGAAACGCGGCGAACGACAGGAGGAGCCCTCCAAGGGCGAACGCGGGGCTGGCCGTTGCGGCGTAACCGACGGCATAGAAGGCTGGCCAGAACAGGGAACCCGAAACCTTCTCCCCGCGCTTCATTCCGCCGATGTCGTCGCCGAAAACGCGCAGCTGGATCGACGCCAGCAGACCGTCGCTCACGAGGCCGTGACCGGGCAGGATGTCGCGGTAGGGCAACTCTCCGCGCAGGTATTCCGAGGCCGGAAGCAGCGCGTGGCCGTCCTCGAACACGTTGAGGATTCTCGGGGAGCGCATCACGGCGGCGGCGGCCATCGCCGTCACGCTGCCCGGCAGCAGCACGACGAGCGTCAGCGCGCGCATCGTCCGTGTCAGACCGGGCCGATGGGCCGCGGCCGCGCTCGCCAGGACCGGCAGCGCGAATCCGGCGGCGGCCGCCGCGAACGACCGCAGCGAGATTGTCGTCCCGAGAAATCCCAGCACGAGGATCGGGCAGGCCGCTCCCAGGTACGGCGACCCCGCGGCCGGCAGCCCCTTGCCGAGGACGACCGCCAGCGCGAGCGAGAGAAACGCGGCGGCGCAGAAGAGAGCGAGCGGCGAGACTCCCAGCGGTACCAAGGGCCCGACGAGCAGGGTCCAGACTGTGAGCGCGTGCGCAATGACGGCCGGCACGAGCAGCCCCCGCGTCGACGGCTCCGGGCGCGGGCTCACGCGCGCCGCAACGGCCGCTCCCGGCCGCGCTTCGATC
>JBDTXY010000199.1:0-5618 GCA_040005945.1 Acidobacteriota bacterium | reverse complement strand
GACGGACTCCTCTCCCGCCTCACAGATCGAATCTCAAGCCGAATTGAATCTGTCGCGGCCCGAGCGCCCCCTTGGCGGTAGAGGTAGGGCTGCCGAAGACCGGCGACGACATGTTGCCGATGTAGCTCGTCGGATTGACGTGATTGAACAGGTTGAAGGACTCCACGATGAGCTGGAGACTGGTCTGACCGATGGCGATCGACTTGGCCAGGCGAAGGTTGACGGTCCACAGCGTCGCGCCGCGGCCCGAGTTGCGCTTGACTCCGGGCGGCCGATCGCTCACGTAAGTGTCGCCGTTGTCGTCGGTTCCCGTGATGATGTTGTAGGGCGGGGACGAGAGCAGGCTACCGCTCGCCCCAATGTCGATTCCCCAGGGGCCTCTCCAGTCGACCGCCGCATTCAGGGTGTGGCGGATGTCGTTCGAGCTCGGGCCGTAGTCGGCCTCGATGTTGTAGTTGTCGCTGGGGGTGTACTGGGAGCCGTCCGTGTTTTCCTTCGTCGAGGCCAGCGTGTAGGCGAGCTGAGCTCCGAGGCTCTTGCCGAAGCGCTTCGTCAAGCCCAGCTGGAAGGCGGCGTACTCGGACCGGCCTCTCGTCTGGGGCTCGTAGGCCACGCCGATCGTGGGATCGGGATAGACGCCGCCGATGGGGGCATTGGCGTCGCGAAGGAGCAGGAGATGGTAGCCGCGAGCGTAGACGAGATCCGCGCTCACGGCCATGTCGGGAGCCAGCTCGCGTTGAACGCCCAGGCTCCCGACGTTCTTGTAGGGCGTCGTGTTGTCCCGGTCCAGGATCGAGATGCTCGGAGGCAGAGGGATCGGAATCTGACTGCCGCCGACGAGGGGATCGGGGTAACCGGGGAAGAGGATCGTCTGGAAGTCGAACCGGCCGGGCTCGAAGATCGTGGCGAGTATTGGCACGTTCAGGAGGACCTGGTCGTAGTAGATGCCGAAGCCTCCCCGCACCGAGGTCTTTCCGTCCCGCGTGGGATCCCACGCGAAGTGGATCCGCGGTCCGAAGTTGTGCCAGTCGTGCCTGGTGTAGACCTGATCCTCGTAATCCCAGCGCAGCCCGATGTTGAGGGTCAGATTGGACGTTGCCCGCCACTGGTCCTGGGCGAACAACGCCACGATGTTGTTCCTGAGGGTGATGTTGGGGTTGCCCGAGCCGACCTGGTAGATGAAGGGATAGGTGCTCTGGTCGTTCGCGTCGAACGGCGCGTCGGTTGTGAAGATGAAGGCCCCGTCGAAGTTCTGCGGCACGAAGGCGTCGATGTTGACGCGGCTGTAGTCGAAACCGACTTTGACGAAGTGACTTCCGCCGAACAGGTTGAAGCTCGCCGAATCGAGCACCTGATACCGGTCCTCCCGGAAGGACTGCGGCTGGTTCGGGAGCTTTCCGGAGATCACGGTGGGACGCAAGATGAAAGGGCAGCCCGGGCAGTTCACCTGGAGCAAGTCGTTGTCCTGGCGGGCGAACTGGATGCGCGCCTCATTGAGCGTCTCCGGCGTGATGACCCAGGAGTGCGCCGCCGCGTAGTCGGTGTTCGTCGTCTTCAGGGTGAATCCGGCCTCGCCCGTCACGACGGCACCCGCGGCGATGTCCCCGACCAAGTCGTTGGTCGTCTTCGGCTCGTCCAGCCGGAACCGCACCATCAGCGTCTGGCTGTTCGTCGGATGGAAGTCGAGCTTCGCCACGACCCGCGGCTCCCGCACCGTGCGCGGGAAGGCCGTCTCGCTGCCCAACCCGAGCGACTCGAGCAGGGCGGGATCCACCCCGACGACCGCGGTCTCGTCTCGCCAGGTCTGCTCGTAGGAGGCGAAGAAGAACGCCTTGTCCTTCACGATCGGACCTCCCCCCGAGAGACTCATGATCCACTGATCGAATGGCGTCTTCTCCTTCTCGCCGGTATCCAGATTGACCTGGGCGAAGGGATCGCTCGCGGTCAGGCTGTCCGCGCGGTAGTAACCGGCGGCCCGCGCGTGGAAGGCGTTTCCGCCGGAGCGCGTCACGACGTTGACGATCGCTCCCGAGGCCTGCCCGTACTCGGCCGCGTACTGGCTCGAGAGCACCTCGAACTCCGCGATCGCATCCGGCGAGAAGTCACCGCGGGTGTCTCCGAGGGCGTCCTGGTCGTTGCTCAACCCGTCGATCAGGAAGGTGTTGCTGCTGCCGTTGCTCCCCGCCGCAGAGATGTTGGTCGTCTCGGTCACGCTCTGCGTGATGCCGGGAGCCAGTAAGACGAGGCTCGTGAAGTTGCGATCCGGCAGGGGCAGCGCGTCGATCTGCCGGGTCGTGATGTTCGCCCCGATCGCGCTCTTGGTCGATTCGACGATGGGCACGTCGGCCTGGACCGAGACCGTCTCGGCCACGGCGGCCACCTTGAGGCTGAAATTCAGCTCCGCCTGCTGGCCGACCAAGAGGCGCACTCCCGACCTCACCTCCGTGGCGAAGCCGGGGAGACTCACGGTGATCTCGTAGTTTCCGACCGGCAACGCGACCAGTCGATACAGGCCTGTCGCGTCGCTCATCGCGGCGCGCGTGAGTCCGGTGCTGACGCTACGCGTCGAGACGGAGGCTCCCGCGAGCGCCCCGCCGGACTCGTCGCCGACTCGTCCGAAGACGGTTCCGCCCACATCCTGCGCCACGAGGCCTGACGCCAGGAGAAGCGCCGCCGCCGCGGCTCCCCAGGTTCTCGGAAATCGTCTCATGAAACCTCCTCCCGCGTCGTAGGGGTTCGCTCACCCTCCGAGGCGGCTTATGAAATATTGGGCGGAGAATGCATCATCCGTTGCCGCCTGTCAATACGCTGGCCTGATATAACAAAAAACGGTGCGAATGGCCACCTGACGGCTAGAGCCACCGCGCCGGCGCATCAAGTATTGCAGGTGCGCCGGGCCGTCGGGGCTCAGCGCTCGAAGACGTAGAGAGCGGTCTCTTGCAGGGGAACGAGGGAAACCGCTTCGTAGCCGCGGTCGAAGAGTGTCTCGGCGACGCGGCGGAGCTGCGTTCTGGCCCGCCGCGCCGCTGCCGGATCGGCCGCATAGAGCTCCGGCGCGCCAGCGGGGATCTCAACGGCGAGCCGACCCGCGCGCGGCAGACGGCGCGCGGTAGCCCGTGGAAGGCGGAGGGCGTCGTGGGGCTCGGGAGCAATACCGCGCGCCGCCCGCGCGACCTCCTCGGCCCCGAGCCTCCAGAGCACCTCGAAGCGGTCGGTGGGCAGCGGGCCATAGAGTCCCCCCAGTTCTCCGTACACGTTCGGCAGGAATGCACACGCGCGCGCCCTCAGGCGCACCAGATTCAGGCGCGCGTTGGGCACGAGAAGCGGGTCGTAAGTCCACGTGACGCGGCGAATATCGCGCTCCAGACACCAACGCCTTTGAAAGAGCTTGAGACGAACCGATACGCCGCGGCCGCGAAACTCCGGCCGCACGGCCAACAGGTGCGAGTGATGACAAGGGCGCCCGAGATTGGTCCGCGGCAGGCCGTGAACGAAACCCGCGAGCTCCCGTCCCCAAAAGGCGCCCGCCGTCAGGCCTCCGACGTGGCCCGCGACCTGCAGGTCGAAGGTCGAGGGGACCTGCAGATCCTCGAACCCCCACACCTGTTGGGCGATCCGCTGTGCCGCGACGAAATCCGAGTGGTTCCGGAGCTCTCGAACGACGAGGCGGATCACGCGCCCGCCACGAGAGCCGCGACCAGGGCCGCTCGGGCGGGCAGGTCGGCCAACGATACGAACTCGTCGCGCGCGTGGGCGCCACCACCCTTCGGGCCCAAGCCGTCGAGCGTCGGGATCCCAGCCGCCGCGGTGAAGTTCCCATCCGAGGCTCCTCCAACTCGAGCCGCTTCGAGTGGGAATCCCAATTCGTCGGCGAGTAGCCGGGCTCGGTCATACAGCGCGAGAGAGGCCGGCGTCGGCTCCAGCGGCGGGCGATCGACTCCCCCCTCCACGTCCACCTCGACGCGGGAATCCGTCGGCCGGTAGCCGCGAATGGCGCGCGAGACGCGTTCCGCCTCTTCCACGGACCAAGCGCGTACGTCGACGAAGAGCCGGCCGTCCTCTGGAATGACGTTGGTCCTCCCGCCGCTCTGAGCCACGGTCGGCGCCACGGTGGTCTCCCGGGATGCGTCGGCCAAGGTCTCCAGGAACAGAACGCAGCGCGCCAACTCGGCCAGCGCCGAAGCGCCGCGCTCCGGCTCGAGACCCGCGTGAGCCGCTCTCCCGCGAAAATGAAGCCGGAACATCCCGTTTCCTTTGCGCGCGATCTTGGCCGCTCCGTCCAAAGACGGTTCGAGAACGAGGACGATGCGGTGGCGCTCCGCGAGCTCGAGGGTCATTGCTCGAGAGGCGGGGCTGCCAACCTCTTCGTCCGGCACCAGCAGCAGCGACGCCTCTCCTGCTCCCTGGGAGGCCAGTTCCGAGAGGGCGGCCATCGCCACGGAGATGCCGGCTTTCATGTCGAAGACTCCGGGGCCGTAAGCGCGGTCTCCGTCGATGCGAAACGGGAACTCGCGGAGGGTTCCGGCGGACCACACTGTATCGAGGTGCCCCAAGATCAAGGCCCCCCCGTTCCGAGTTCCAATGCCCGCGACCAGCGCGTCCCCACGGCCTGTGCACGGACGCGTTTCCGCCTCCACGCCGCAGGCCCGGAGGCGATCGCGTATCCAGCGGGCCAGCGAGGAGACGAGCACGGAATCGTCGGAGGGACTCTCCTGCAAGACCAGGGATTCCAGGTCCGCCACGAGCCGTCCTCCGCGCGCCTCGAAGCGCGTAAGCCAGTCTCGCGGCCTCACGTCACCCCTTCCTTCGCCGCGTCCGGCTCGAGGCCTCGTCGGCAGGCGCCTGGTCGTACCAACGCGGCCCGGACAGGTACTCCTTCTCGGTCTGGCGGAGGAGAGACAGGGACCGTTTCGGCTTCAGCTGCGTGCAGGCCACGAGCACCGCGTTTAGCACGGCCATCGGTGCGGCATAAGATCCGGACAGCGTCGAAGCGGAGATCGGGGCCAGCAGATACGCGTCGCAGCTGCGCGCGATCGGGGTCGTGTCGCTGTCGGTGATCCCGAAGGTCGGGACTCCTCTGGCCTTCGCTTCCAGGGTCGCTTCGATCGTCACGCGGAGGCAGCGCCCGAAGCTGATCGCGACGACGAGGTCGCGCTTCGTCAAGGCGCGCACCTTGTGCTGCAGGATTCCGGCGCTGCCCACCGGCGCCTCGGCATCGAAGCCGAGCGCGTCGAGGCCGTACGCGAAGAACCACGCCAGAGAGGCGGCCAGGTCCACGCCGATGACGAGGACGGAGCGGGCGCGATGGATTTGCCGCGCGAGGTCCACCGCTCGCGTCGGGTCGAGTCCCGAGCGAACCGCGTCGAGGTTGTGCAGATCCCGCACGAGACTGTGGCGCACGTGATCGGCGACGCTCCGCCTCTCCCGGACCGTGGCTTCCACGATCCGATACGGCGTGATCCTCTGAATGAAATGGTCGCGCAGATCCTTGAGAAAGTCGGCGTATTGCCGATAGCCCAGCACCTGAATCGTCCGCACGATGGTCGCGGGATCCACGCGGTACCGTCGCGCCAGCGCGCGAGACGAGAGAAAGAAGGTTTCGTCGGGGTTCTCGAGAG
>JBDTXY010000198.1:0-5635 GCA_040005945.1 Acidobacteriota bacterium | reverse complement strand
GTGCACGCTCACGCTCTTGAAGGAGATGCGCCGCCGCGGCGTGCGCTACGGCTTGGCCGGCGCCTGTATCGGCGGGGGGCAGGGCATTGCGGTCGTCGTGGAGTCCGCGGCTTAGGGCCGGGGCGGCTCACGTGTCGGTCGAAGGTCGAGCGCCGTGAAGTGGACCCAGCGCATCCTGGATTTTCCCGTGCGCGCCGCGGCGGTGGACGATTTTCTGCGCGACCTGCGGGCGAAGGGAACCGGCGACTTGAACGCCGTCTTGACGACCTTGAACGAGAGCGGGCTGTGCCGCGAGGCCGTGAACCATTGGGTCGGGAACGGCTGGATCGTGCTGGCCCCGGATTCCCCGATCGTGGCGCTGGTCGGCTCCGCCTTCGACCGCAAGCTGACGCTGCGGCGGTTCTGCGGCGACACGTCCGTGCCGACGGCGGGGGAGGAATCGCGGGAGCCCGAGGCGGAGGACGTCTCCAAGGCGGACGTCCCCGTGGAGATCGAAGACCATGGCGATTCGTAAGGTCGGGGTGCTCGGGGCGGGCCTGATGGGCTCGGGCATCGCGGAAGTCTGCGCAAAGGCGGGTTACGAGACGATCGTCCGCGAGGTCGACGAGCCGTTGGTGGCCAAGGGGCTCGCCCGCATCCAGGGCTCCCTGGGCAAGGCGGTGGACAAGGGGAAGCTGCCGGCCGCGGACCGGGACGCCGCCTGGAAGCGGATCTCCTCGACGACGGCGCTGGAGGGGCTGGCGCAGTGCGATTTGATCCTCGAGGCGATCGTGGAGAACCTGGAGGTCAAGAAGGAAACCTACCGGGCGCTGGATCGGATCTGCGGCAGCGGCGCAATCTTCTGCTCCAACACCTCCTCCCTGACGATCACCGAGCTGTCGGCCGCGACGCAGCGTCCGGACCGTTTCGCGGGGCTGCATTTCTTCAATCCGGTTCCGGTCATGAAGCTCGTCGAGGTGGTCCGCACGATCGCGACCTCCGACGAGACCGCCTCCGCCGTCTTCGACTTCGCGAAGTCGCTGGGCAAGGAGCCGATTCGGACCCAGGACAACTCGGGATTCATCGTCAACCGGCTGCTCGTCCCGTACCTGTTGGACGCCGTGCGGGCGCTGGAGGAAGGTGTCGGGAGCGCGGGGGACATCGACAAAGGCATGGAGCTCGGGTGCGGCCATCCCATGGGCCCGCTCAAGCTGCTGGACTTCGTAGGGCTGGACACGACGTACGCGATCGCGGAGATCATGTTCGCCGAGTACCGTGAAAAGCGGTTCGCTCCGCCGCCGCTGCTCAAACGCATGGTGCTGGCCGGACGTTTGGGGAAGAAGTCGGGCCGCGGCTTCTACGAGTACGGAGGGTAGCCACATGGGCGAGCTCGTCCTGACCCAGGATCTCGACGGGATCCGCGTGCTCACGCTCGCGCGGCCCGAGAAGCTCAACGCGTTGAACGCGTCCGTGCTCGAGGATCTCGACCGGGCGATCGGCGCGGCGGAGCACAGCGAAGGGCTGCGGTGCGTGATCGTGACCGGGGCCGGCGAGAAGGCGTTCATCGCGGGCGCCGACATCGGCGAGCTGGCGAAACTGTCCCCGCTGGAGGGCCGCGAGCACGCGCGCCGGGGCCAGGCGCTGTTGGACCGGCTGGAGCGTCTGCCCGTGCCCACGATCGCGGCGATCAACGGCTTCGCCTACGGGGGAGGCCTCGAGCTCGCGATGGCCTGCACGCTGCGTGTCGCGTCGGAAAATGCCCGCATGGGATTGCCCGAGACTTCGCTCGGAATTCTTCCCGGCTACGGCGGAACGCAGCGGCTGGCGCGCCTGGTGGGAAGAGCGCGCGCTCTCGAGCTCATCCTGACGGCGGAGAAGGGGCTCACGGCGGCGGAGGCCGAGCGCATCGGCCTGGTCAACCGGGTGGTGCCGCCCGGGCAGGCGCTGGCCGGCGCGACCGAGCTCGCCCGAAAGATCGCGGCCAACGGGCCGGTGGCCTGCCGGTACGCCATGGAGGCGATCGGCCGCGGTCTGGAGATGCCGATGGCGGAGGGGCAGGTTCTGGAGGCCACCCTCTTCGGCCTCTGCGCCGCGACCGCCGACACGAAGGAAGGTATGACCGCGTTCCTGGAAAAACGGCCCGCCCGCTTTTCCGGCCACTAGGCGCGCAGGGCTCGCGGCGAGACGAAAGTTCGGGTGACGCACGGCCGGCGAGTTGATCGGGGCCTGCATCTTTTGCGCGGGTTTGCTGCTGGGGAGCGATCTGTCGTCCCGCGGCGGTCCCGGAATGGAGATCGGCGCCTCGTACGCGACGCTCTCGCGGCGGCTGGATCTGGTGGAAGGCCGGTTCGACGCCTCGGACGTCACGCCCAAGTTCGCCCTCATCGGCATCCGCTGGGCCCGTCCGGCGCGCACGGGACTGGGAACGGGAACGCCGGAAGGCGAGTTGAGGGCCCGGTTTTCCGTCGGGGTCTCGCACGATTCGCAGCGCCGGGAGTTCGTCGGCGAGACGCCGATTCTCACGGCCGGCACCGGCCGCTATCTGAATTTCGAGCTTTTGGGCCGGACGCCGATTGGCGGCGGGGACTCCATCGAGTTAGCGGTTTCCCGTCGCGAGCACGCGGTCACGGACGTGGCGAACCTGCTCTATCCGACCCCGCCGCCGGTCCTCCAGAGCCAGCGCCGGCTGGAGGCCAGCCGCCTGGATGCGGCCGGAGGCTGGAGGCACCGCTGGAAGGGGATCGAGGCGGCGGCGAGCATCCGATGGATCACGCCCTCCGGCCGGAGCGCGACCGACGGGACCTCCTACCGGGTGAAGGGCTCGCTGCTGGGCGGGGCCGCCGAGGCGAGGTGGCAGTTGGGGCGTTTTCGCCTCTCCCTCGCGGCCGAGCGATCGGCCGGAGACCTCGATGTCCTGGAGCAGAGCGACGCCGCGCAAGTGGATCGGCGAATCCGGGGCGACGCGCTCTTGCAGTCGCTGCGCCCCGCCGCGAGTTTTTCCTGGGGATCCACCGAACTCTTCGGGTCCGTGGCGTTCGAGCGGCAGCGTCTTCCCTTCGTGTCGTTCGCGGTTCTCGCCGCGGAGGCGGCAGCTCTGGATCGCGGCCTCCACCTGGACTCGGACGTCCACCAGGTTTTCTGGGACGTTCGAATCCGGCACGGCTTTGCGCCCGAGCTCTCGGCCCTCGCGTCCGTGCGCCTGGGTTACGGGCGGGAGACGGTCACGCTGGCGGATCCGGCCGGAACGTTTTCCGAGCGACTCGAGCTGCGCCGACGGGGAATCTTCGGTGGCGGACTGAGCGGCCAGCTGGGCTCGCCCGAATTGACGTTCTTCCTGGGTGTGGACTTCGCGCTGACGGCTTCGCGCTAGACGCGCGCATGCCAGGCGCGATGTGGGTGGCGCGCGCAATTGCGCCGCATGGTCGGAAGTGCTACGTTCTGGCCCGCTCCGCCCGGGAACACTGAGGAGAGGAACACGCGCCATGGGATCCGATCTCGTCAGCGCTTGCATCTTCTGCGCCGGCCTGCTGCTGGGCTACGACCTGTCGCCGCGGCCGGGACTCTCCGCCGAGATCGGCTTCTCCTACGCGACGCTGGCACGCCGGTACGACGTGACGGCGACCCGCGCCGACGGGTCCGACGCGACGCCCAAGTTTCTCCTGGTCGGGCTCGGAAACTCCTGGCCGGCGGCGGGCGATCTGGGTGCGGGAACCCCGGCCTCGGAATGGCGCATTCGCGTCGCCGTGGGCCCCTCGCACGATGAGCAGGAGCGCAAGGAAGAGGGCGACATCGAGCGAGTGACCAGCAAGGGGACCGGGCGCTACGAAAACTTCGCGGGCCTCGCCCGCTTCTCCCTGGGAGCGCGGGATTCCTTCGAGATCGGCGGGGAGCGGCGCAGCCACAAGGCCACGGACTTGATCAACATCGGCGGCGAGAACCAGCAATTCAGCGAGGAGCGATCCTTGACCGCGGAGGGCGTGGACCTGACGGCCGGTGTCCGGCATCGGTGGCAGGGGCTCGAGGCCGCGGCGGCCTTCCGCTGGAGCAAGAACTCGGGCTTCAACGCGACGGCGGATTCCTTTCATCACGCCTCCGGAAAGCTGTTGGGGTGGCAAGCCGAGATCCGGTGGCAGCGCGACGGCTGGACCACGCTGGCTCGCGGGCAACGGGTCGGCGGAAAGATGGACGTGCACCGGGAGAGCTTTCCGGTCTTCGCGGACCGCGACGCGCGTCTGCCCGGATCCCTGGAGGCGTACGAATTGGGGGTCGGCTACGCGTGGCCGCGATGGGAGCTGCTCGCGTCGGCCTCATACGATCGCCAACACCTGCCCTTCGTCTCGCTGGCCGTTCTCGGCACGGAGACCCTTGCCTTCGATTCGGGCCTGGACCCGGATTCGCTGGCCAAGGAGTATTTCTACGAGCTGACGGCGCGGTACGCCTTGAGCCCGGCGATCCGCATTCGGGCCTCCGTCCGATTCGGCTGGGGAAGCGAGTCGGTCGTCTTGACCGATTCCGCCGGCGTGCTGCCGCCGCAAACGCTGGACGTCAAGCGACGCGGCATCTTCGGCGGCGCCCTCTCCGATCCCTTGGGCTCGCCGGAGCCCACGCTCTTCCTCGGGGCGGATTTCGCCATCGGCGCCCCCCGCTGAAGGGTGGGCGCACCGGTTGATCTGCCACGCGCCCCGGTCTAGACTGACTGCGGAAAGAACACCTTGCACCCTCCGGACTCCGAGCTGATTTACGACTGGAACCGAGCCGGGGGAGCGGTCTTTCCCTCCCGCGGAAAAGTCGAGTTGGACGACGAGACCCTGCGGGACGGGCTCCAGTCGCCTTCCGTCAAGGCGCCATCCACGGATCAGAAGATCCGCATCCTCCACCTGATGGAGGCCCTGGGCATCGACTCGGCGGACATCGGCCTTCCCGGCGCCGGCCCTCACGTGGTCGAGACGGTCACGCGCCTGGCCCAGGAGATCGTGTCCGCGAAGATGAAGATCCGGCCCAACTGCGCGGCGCGCACGGTCGCGGCCGACATCATCCCGATCATCAAGATTTCGCAAAAGGTGGGCATCCCCATCGAGGTCTCCTGTTTCATCGGCTCTTCCCCGATCCGGCAGTACACGGAGGACTGGGACTTCGATCGGATGCTCCGGCTCTCCGAGGACGCCGTCTCCCTGGCGGTCAAGGAGGGGCTACCGGTCATGTACGTCACTGAAGACACGACCCGTGCCCACCCCGACCACATCCGCGGGATGTACACGGCCGCCATCCGCGCCGGGGCCGGCCGCGTCTGCGTCTGCGACACGGTCGGCCATTCGACTCCCAACGGCGTGACTAACGTCGTGCAGTTCGTCTGCGCCTTGGTCGCAGAGGTCAACCCCGAGGTCAAGGTCGACTGGCACGGCCATCAGGACCGCGGGTTCGGGGTCACCAACACGCTGTGGGCGCTGGAGGCCGGAGCGCATCGCGCGCACGCGTGCGCGCTGGGGATCGGCGAGCGCGTGGGCAACACCGCGATGGATTTGCTCCTGGTCAACCTGCAGTTGCTGGGCTGGATCGACCGGGACCTTACGTCGTTGAATGAATACTGCGCGGCGGTCTCGGAGGCCACGGGCGTTCCGATCGCGGCTGAGAACAGACTAAGGGCTGGCGCAATTGC
>JBDTXY010000197.1:0-5644 GCA_040005945.1 Acidobacteriota bacterium | reverse complement strand
TTCTGCTCGGCCTGCTGGAGGCCGCGGCCCTTGTGCGTCAGCGCGTGGATGACGACGGGTGTGCCGTCCTTGGAGACTTCCTTGGCGCGCGCCAGCGCCTCCTCGAGCTCCCGGAAGTCGTGGCCATTGATCGGACCGACGTAATGGAAGCCGAGCTCGTCCCAGATGAGGTTGGGCAGGAAGAGACCCTCGACCGAGCTCTTGAGCTTGCGCGCCAGCTCCCACGCCTTGTCGCCCTTGGGCAGGCGCTTGAAGAAGCTGTGGCCCGCGTCGATGAACTTCTGGTACGTCGGATGGAGCTCGAATCGGTTGCGCCAGTGATTGAGCCAGCCCACGTTCTCCGAGATCGACCAGCCGTTGTCGTTGAAGATCACGATCATGCCCTTGGGCTTGACGTGCACGATGTTGTTCATCGCCTCGTAGCTGGGGCCGGAGGTCAGCGCACCGTCGCCGACGATCACGACCACATACGGATCGCCCGCTGCGCCCTGCACTGCTATGGAGATGCCCAGGCCGTAGGACAGCCCGGTGCCCGCGTGACCCGCGGCCAGGGTGTCGTGGGGACTCTCGGAGGGCTCGGCGAAACCGGAGAGGCCGCCCGGGGTCCGGATCGACGGGAATTGGTCTCGCCGCCCCGTAACCAACTTATGGGTGTAACACTGGTTCGAGGTGTCCCAGACCAAATGGTCGCGGGGCGAGTCGAACGCGCGGTGCAGGGCCAGCGTCAGCTCGACAACCCCGAGGTTGGAGGCCAAGTGTCCGCCCGTCTTGGTGATCGTGCGGATGATGATGTCGCGGCAATCCTGGGAGAGCTCGGCTAATTCTTCATAGCTCAAGCCTTTGAGGTCCTGCGGCCCCTCGATCCGACTCAAAATGGGCATGCGCTGAGAAACCCCCATGCAAGAGAACGCGGCGCCCGTCCGCGAGAAACGCGGATGATACCCTACAAAGGGTATGTCAAAAGCTCTCTCCATAGGCAGTTCCGAGCACAAGGAGCTCTTCTGTCGGTCCTTCATCGAGACCCACGATCCGTTCCTCCCGTCCGACATTCGGTGGCCGGACCTGGATTCGGAGGGTCTCGATCGCCTGAAGGGGCTGCCCGTCTGGAATGAGGCCGTCCGGACCGAAGCGGCCACGGCGGTCAAGGTCCAGGCGCTCGGGAAAATCGAGCGGGATCCGATCATGGGCCAGGCGATCCGCCTCCAGGGATTCGAAGAGTCCCGGCACGCCGAGGTGATCCAGCGGCTGACCCGGCACTACGGGATTCCGGTCGACACCTTCCCGCCGCCGCAGGAGCCCGCCAACCCGACCTGGGCGTTTCTCCGGACCGGCTACGGGGAGTGCCTGGATTCGTTCTTCGCGTTCGGGCTCTTCGAGCTCGGCAAGCGATCCGAGCTGTTCCCGGAAGGCATCATCTCGGTCTTCGAGACGATCATGCAGGAAGAGGCGCGGCACATCCTGTTCATCGTCAACTGGGCGGCGTACCTGCGGGCGCAGCGGTCCCTTCCCATGCGCCCCGTTTTCGACCTCCGCCGCGCCTGGAACATCGCGATCCAGGCCTTCGACCGGCTCAAGGGCGCCACACAGATGGCCGGCGGCGGCAAGAAAAAAGACGGCGAGTCGCCGCGAGGGAGCCAGGACGGATTTACGCTCAAGAGCCACACCGCGTTCGGCGATTTTTCGTTGCGCGCGTTCCTGGAGCTGTGCCTCGCCGAGAACGCGCGCCGGTTCGCTCCGTATGACGCGCGGCTGCTGCGACCGATGCTCGTGCCGTCGGTGGTCAAGACGGTGATCCGCGTGCTGCCTCGGCACTCGCGAGATTCTCCGGCGAGACAACAGAAGGCGGCGTAGATCATCCGCCGAACCGCTCTCGCAATCTCAAATCCAAAATCTGACATTTAGGATCTCTACGGAGCCGCCGGCTCGTTCTTGTCGAGCGAGCGCTTCAAGCGCTGCGTGATCAGGAACACCTCGGGGCGAGATACCTTGGATCCGGGTCCGTGCTTCTCGACGCGCTCGAGCGCCGCCCAGGCCAGCTGAACCGGGAGGGCGGTGAACTCGACCAGGCCTCGCGGGGCGCCGGCGGACTGGAGAGCTCGGATGTACTCGCCGGCGACGCCGAGATCGCGGCGGGCGAGGGCGAAGACTTCGGACTGCGGAGAGGATGCCGGAAGGTAGCTGCGGCCCTCCGCGGCGTCGGCGGCCGAGTCCTTCAGGATGTTCACGAGCTGGAGCGCCTCGCCGAAGGTCGCGGCGCGCTCGCGCAGGAACGCGGCCACCCCCGAGAGCGCCGGCCGGTCCAGGAGGAAGAGCTCCGAAAGCATCTCGCCCACGATGCCGGCGACGATGTAGCAGTAGTCCTTGAGGTCCGGGATCGAGTGCAGGGTCAGGCGGCCGTCGCGCGTGCGCGAGACGATCGACGCCATGCCGTCGGCGGAGCGGATGACGTGCTCGCGGATGGGCGCGATGGCGCGAGGCGAGAGCGCGAAGAACGCGTCGAGGACAAGTGGGACCTCGGCCATGAGCTCCTGGTAGCCGGCATGATGCGCGATCTCGCGGGCGAGCCATTCGCGCGAGAGACGCTCGCCATCCTCGCGCGAATACGATCGCAGCAGCCCGTTGAAGTCCGAGAGCGCGGCGATGCGCGCGTCCGGCGGCCAGTGCGCGGCGTCCTCGAAGGTGTCGGCGATGCGGAAGAGGAGGTAGGAGATCATCACCTCCCGCCGCGTGGGTTCGGGCAGAACGGGGATCGACAGCGCGAACGTGCGGCTGGTCTTCTCGAGGAGGTCTTCGAGTTTTTCGGTTTTCATCGCCGCGCTAACTCCCCGTCATCCCGAGCGGGGCGAGGGACCCCTTTCGGCTCCTCGCCTGGTGGTGAAAGGGGTTCCTCGGGCCTGCGGCCCTCGGAATGACGCGGGGGGAAAGCGGAACAGGGACACCATCCGCCATCACGCGACCTCCGCCGCGAAGGCAGTGACGAAGGCGGCGAGTCGAGCGGAGCATTCGGCCACGCGTCTCCGCATGCGCCAGAGCGTCGGGATGGTCCCCGGATCCGCGAGCGCCTGCAGGGCGACGGCCGATCTGCGGATACCACCCTCGGAATCCATGCACTCGGAAAGATATCCGGGCAGAGCCTCCTCCGCGGTGTCGCTGACGATGCGGATGATCAGGAAGGGGATTCCACGAGCGGCGGCGACACGGGCCCAGGCCGCCGACTCCATGTCGACGGCGGCCGGTGGCGGGCCGGCCTCGAGGGCCAGAGACGCTTTTTCCGCAACGCTGACCACGGGTCGATCGACGGACCGCAGCGTTCCCTGGCGCGCGCCGGGCTTCGCGGCGGCGGAAACGACGAGGACCCCCTGAGGCCAGGGGGTCTCGCCGTCGCGATCGAGGATCCGATGGGCCACCACGATGTCGTCGACCGAGAGGTCCGCCGTCAGCGCGCCGGCGACGCCGGCTCCGATCAGCAGGGAAGGCCGGTAGCGGGCGCAGAGCGCGTCCGTGACGCGGGCGGCGCGGCGGAGGCCGTCTCCGGTCGCCGCCACGACGGTGCCCGAAGGCAGAGACCGGCCGGCGAACGCGGCGAGCTCCTCGCGGAGCGCCGTCACGATCAGGATCCGCGCGGGAGTGACGGCCCCCCCTCGCCGATCGCTATCCGCGCACATATCCGTTGCCGCGAAACCACGCGACTGCGCGCGCGAGCGGCTCCTCCACGGGAGTCTGGGGCAGCCCGAGCTCGCGCACGGCCTTGCCCGCGTCGAAGAACATGCGGTGCGTCGACATCCGGACGCTGTCCCAGGAGACGCGCGGCGCGCGGCCTGTCAGCCGCGCCAGGGCGGTGCCCGCCGCGGCGACGGTCAGCGGAATCCAGTGCGGCAGCCGGACCGTGGGCGACGGAAGCCCCGTCAGCCGAGAGAGCGCGTCGAGGATCTCCTTGAGGGTCAGGTCGCGGTTGCCCAGGATGTAGCGCTGCCCGATCCGTCCCTTGTCCGCGGCCAGGAGGTGGCCGCGCGCCACGTCGCGCACGTCGATCAGGTTCAGCCCGGTGTCGACGTAGGCCGGCATGCGGCGATTGAGGAAGTCCACGATCATCTGTCCGGTCGGCGTGGGCTTGATGTCCCGCTCTCCCACGGGGGTCGAGGGGTTGACCATGACGACCGGCAGGCCCTTGGCCGCCCACTCCTCTGCGACGCGTTGCGCGTCGAACTTGCTCTTCTTGTAGTGGCCAACGATCGCCGCACGGTCGACCGGCGTCGTCTCGTCGGAGGCGGTCCCGTCGTTCCTCAACCCGAGTGCCGCGACCGAGCTCGTATAGACGACTTTCGACACACCGGCCTCGGACGCCGCCGCGAGGACGTTCTCCGTTCCGCCGACGTTGGCGCGATAGAGCTCCCGCGGGTCCCTGGCCCAGAGTCGATAGTCGGCCGCGACGTGGTAGAGCGTCGCCACGCCGGCCATCGCCCGGGTGAGCGAGGCCGGATCGGTCAGGTCGCCCTCGACGACCTCGACGGGGAGGCCGTCGAGGTTGTCGCGCCGGCTCGCGGGGCGCACGAGGCAGCGCACCTGGCGTCCCTCCGCGAGCAGCGCCCGGACGACATGCGTACCGACGAAACCCGTTCCGCCGGTGACGAGATCCATGGTTCTAGTCTGTCATCCTGAGCTAAGCGAAGGATCCCCGACTTCACGAGCGGAAGTCGCGTGTCGAGTGCGGGATCCTTCGGCCTGCGGCCTCAGGATGTCGGCTACTCGAGCGCCGAGGCGCTCGCTACGCCGCCAGGTTCCACGCGATCATCCGGACCATGTCGCCCGGATGCTTGGGCAGCTCCATCACGACCGAGGCTTCGAAGCCGGAGTGCATCAGGCAGTTCTGGCAGAGCGGATCCTTGCGCGACTCCCAGTAGGCCCAGTCGGTGCCGTTCCAGAATTCCTGGAAGGTCGGCGACCAGGTCTTCCCGATCAAGTAGCAGGGGCCCTTCCAGCCGTTGGGGGTGTAGGTGACGGTCGACCAGGGCGAGCACTTGTAGTCGCGCAGGCCCGCGGCGAACTCGAGGAACATCGGGGTCGACGTCAGCCGGTACCTCTTGGAGATGTCCAGGACGCGCTGGAACTTCTTGTGGATCTCGGACTTGGTCAGGAAGATGTCGGCGCCCACGGATTCGTAGTGGTAGCCCGGCGAGACCAGCATGCCCTCGACGCCCATTCCCGTGAGCATCTTGCAGAGCTCCTCGACCTCTTCGACGTCGGTCTCCTTGAAGACCGTCGTGTTGGCCATCATGTGGTGCCCGAGCTTGACGCCCTCCTCGATCATGGCGATCGCCTTGTCGAAAACGCCCTCGCGCGCGCAGACGTAGTCGTGGGTCTCGCGCATGCCGTCCAAGTGGACGTTGATCATGAGCCGCTTGTGCGGCTTGATCGTCCCGTAGACGTTCTCGTCGAGCAGCAGGCCGTTGGTGCAGAGGTAGATGTGGCGCTTGCGCTTGATGATCTCTTCCACCAGCTGCGGCAGCTCCGGGTAGATCGTCGGCTCTCCGCCGCAGATCGAGACCACGGGCGCCTCGGAGGCCTCGACGGCCTCGATGCACTTCTCCAGCGACAGCCGGTCCTTGAGCTTGCCGGTGTGGCGCTCGATCGCGCAGCCGATGCA
>JBDTXY010000196.1:0-5651 GCA_040005945.1 Acidobacteriota bacterium | reverse complement strand
ACCCAAAGCTCCCCGCCGCGACGATCGTGAACTCCTCCGGCCGCACGCGGCGGGAGAAGGCCGCATCGGCCCGCTCCTTGGTCACCTCGGCGACCTTGGATGGGAACTCATCCAGGTAGGAGATGCCGAACCCGTAGTAGATCGCGGCATCCAGCGCTTGCGCGATGCCCGCGTTGGACCCCATGTCGACCTTGAACCGGCCGATCCGGGAGCTCTTCTCCTCGGCCAGCTCTTTCGCGGTGAGCCCGTTCTTCAAGAAGCTCCGGACCTCGTCCAGCGTCGACGTCAGCGCCGGCTCGAGGCTGTCGGGCTTGACCGTGAGGCTCACCAGGAACGGGCCCGCGACGTGAGTGGCCCCGAAGCTCGAGTGGATGCCGTACGTCAATCCCTCCGTATCCCGCACGCGCACGCCCAAGCGTGAAGTCAGCGACGACTGACCCAGCGCCGAATTGGCCAGCGAGCAGGGCAAGAAATCGGCGTCGGTGCGCCTCAGGTCCGTCGGCAGAGCCAGGACGACGTCGGCGCTGGCCTTGTCGGGCATCGCCACCGTCTCCCGCGACGGAGCCGCCGGCGGCACGGGCGGCGATGGAATCGCGGACGGAGGTCCCGCCTTCCAGGATCCCAGGCTCTTCTCGAGCCGGTCCAGGATGCGCTCCGCGTCCACGTCTCCGACCACCACGATGCACAGCGACGCCGCGCCGTAGCGCTGCTCGTAGTAGGACGACAGGTCGGAGCGCTGCAGGGCCTCGACCCGTTCGATGCGTTGCTCGCCGGTCAGCCGATGGAGCGGATGCGCCGGAGGATAGACCCGGCGCAGCGCCTCTTCGAAAGCGCGCGTGGATGTCTGGTCCTGCTGCTGCCGGATGGAACCGACCAGACGCTTCTTCTCTTTTTCCAGCTCGTCTTCGGGGAACGCCGGGGTCAACAGCACTTCCGACAGGACGTCCAGGAGCAAGTCGGTGTCCCGCGACAGCGCGGCGGCCGAGATGTCGACCCCCACCGGATCCGACGCGTCCGAGGAAAACGAAAGGCTCGCGGCGCGGCTCTCCAGATCCTCGGCCAATTGGAGCTTGGTCCGCTTGCCCGTTCCCTTCGTCAGCTCGCCGGCGGTCATCGAGGCGATCAGACGCCGATGTCCCGGCGCGTAGAGGCGCCCGGCCTGGAGCGATCCCGAGATCGCGATCGTGGGGTTGAACCGGTTCTCGAGCACGAAGAGCCGGGCACCGTTGGACAGCGTGCGATGACGGACGGCCTCGGCGAACGAGGTCCGGCGCGGAGCCGTGCGCGCGGCCGTGTCGCCGCTCATTCCGGTTCCCCCTCAGGCTCTTCCGCGCCGCTCTCTCCGGGCTTGGGCACGTAGAGACCGACCGTCAGCGCGTCATCGTGCAAATAGGTCAGTAGGACGCGCCGCACGTCGTCGGGAACGACGCGGCGGATCGCGGCCGGGTAGTCCGCGTACCACTGCCAGTCCGCGACCGCGATCGCCTCCGAGAGCGAGGCGGCGATCTGGTCGGTCGAATCGCGGTCGAAAATGACTTCGGCTTCGATCTGCGTCTTCGCCTTTTCGCACTCGGCCGGCGTGACCGAGTCGGATGCGATCGCGGCGATGCCCTGCCGGATGGTGGACTCGACCTCGGACAGCTCCACTCCCGGCCGCACCGGCGCGAAGACCGAGAACAGCGCGGGATCGCGCAGCTGCCAGGGAACCACCGACACCGAGAGCGCCAGGTTCTTCTCGACCAAGGCCTGATGCAGCCGGGACGTGATCCCCCCGCCCAGGATGTTGCCCAGAACCGCCAGCGCGGGCGTGTCGGCATGCCGCGCCTCGACGGTCCTCCAGGACAGGGCGCACCAGCCGACCTGGCCGACCCGGCGGATCGTGAAGCGCCGCTCGCCCTCTTGCGGCGGCTCCACGGTATAGACGGTCGGAATGGGCTTGGGAGAGCGCGGAATCGCGCCGAAGTGGCCCCGGATCGCGGACAGCGCCGCCTCCTCTTCGAAGTCTCCGATCACCATCGCGGTCGCGTTGTTCGGGTGGTAGAACGTGTCATAAAACTTCCGGAGCCGCTCCGTGGTGACCTCTTCGATGTCGCTGCGCCAGCCGATCGTCGGGTGGTGATACGGATGCTCGCGGAACGCCGTCGCGAACGTGTGCTTGTAGAGGACCTGAAAGGGCGAGTTCTCGCCGCGCTCGAACTCGTTGCGGACGACCGTCATCTCGGGCACGCGATCCTCGTCGCGCAGCAGCGCCTGCCGCATCCGGGAGGCCTCGATCCGCATGGCGACGTCCAACTGGTCGGAGGGGAGCGTCTCGTAGTAGTTGGTGCGATCGAACCAGGTGGTCGCGTTGAACCGGGCCCCCAGGGCCTCCAGCACCGAGGCGACGGCGGTTCCCTTGGAGCGCTGAAACTCCGGCGTGCCCTTGAACATGAGGTGTTCGAGCAAGTGCGTCGCGCCCGTGTGCCCGACGGCTTCGTTGCGGCTGCCCACGTGGTAGACGATCGCGAAGGTCGCCACCGGCGCGACGCGGTTCTGGATGAGCAGGAGGCGCAGACCGTTGGAGGTCAGCCGGAACTCGCGGATGCCGGACTGCTCCTGGACGAACTCGAAGCCATCCGAGCGATTTTGGGTTTTGGATTTTGGATTTTGGATTGGGGCCGCCGCTTCCGGACCCTCGACTCGGGGTTTGCCGCTCAAACTACCGTCCACCCGCGATGTCTTCGGCGCCATCCACGCCGATCACGTTGCCCGACACCCAGGCTCCGCCGGGGCCCGAGAGCGCGACTAAGGCCTTGGCCACATCGTCGGGAGTGGTCAGCCTCCCGGCCGGATGCATCGTCAGGACGCGCTGGATCATCGCCTCATTGCCGGGAATCTTGCGCAAGGCCGGAGTGTCGGTGACGCCGGCTCGCAGCGCATTCACGGCGACGCCGTGCGGCGCCAGCTCCACCGCCAGCTGCCGGACGTACGACTCCAACGCGGACTTCGCGGCCGATACCGCGCCGTACGCGGGCCACACGATGTGATCGCCGGCCGAGGTCATCGCGAAGATGCGCGCGTTGGGAGCCAGGAGGCTGGAAAAGAAAAGATCCTGTGTCCAGTAGACCAGCGAGTTGGCCATGACGTCGAGCGTCATCTCGATCTGGGGCTTGGCGATCGCGTTCTCGCGCGGCTCTCCGAAGAAGGGCTTCAGCGTGCCGAACGCGAGGGAGTGAAGCAGAACGGAGACACGGGACTCGGGCGGCTCGCTCCCGCAGGTCTTCTGGATCGCGGCAATGACCTCCGCGCGCCGGTCGTCGTCGGCCGCGTTCACGTTGAAAAACTCGGCCCGGCGGCCCGCGCCGCGAATCTCCGCGACGATGCGGTCGACGTTGGGCTGGGTGCCCTTGCGGTCCAGGTGCACGCCGAACAGATTCCAACCCGCCCGCGCGAGGGCCAGCGAACAGGCCTCCCCAAATCCGGAGGACGCGCCCAAGACCAGGGCCCAACGACTGGATGTCTCGGCTGCCAAGGCGGGCGATATTAGCAGGAGTCGATTGCCCGGGAGGTAGACTCCCCGCCCGTGGAAGCCGCGTCTCCCGCGAGCCCATCCTCCGGCGAGCGAACCTTGCTCGCGGTCCTCCTGCTGCTGTGCGCGGTCGCATGGATCGAGCCCCGCGGTTCCGGACTGGCCGAGCCGGATGAGACGCGATACGCGGAGATTCCCCGGGAGATGCTGGCGGCCGGGGATCTCGTCGTCCCGCGCTTGAACGGCCTCCCCTATTTCGAGAAGCCGCCCCTGCTCTATTGGGCCAATGCCGCCGCGTTCCGGCTGTTCGGCCTGACTCCCTACGCCGCGCGCCTCCCGACCCGCTTAGCCGGCCTGGGAACGTTGTTGCTCTTGGTGCTGGCGGTGGCGCGCGAGCGCGGACGCGCCGCGGGGCTCTCCGCCGGAGTCTTCTGGATGGCCAGCCCGATCGGTTTCATCGCTTCGCGAACGAACCTGACGGACGGTCTGCTGACGTTCTTCTTTTCGGCCACGGTCTTGGCCGGGCGGGCGGCGATCTCACGGCGCAGCCGCTCTCAGGGGTGGATTGGAATGGCCGCGTGGACCGGTGTCGCCGCGGCCGGAGCGTTCTTGACCAAGGGGCTCATCGGCCTGGCACTGCCCGGAGCCATCCTGCTCGTATGGGCCCTGGCGACCAGGAAAGGGGCGCATCTGCTCGCGCTGATCTTCTCGCCGGCGTTGCCCGCTTTTCTCGCGCTCTCGCTCCCCTGGCTTCTCGTCGCGGAGCACCGGCACCCCGGATTTCTCCAGTTCTTCTTCATTCACGAGCACTTCCAGCGATTCGCGACCGACGTGGCCCGCCGGCCCGGCCCGATCTATTACTTCGTGCCGGTCTTCGTCGTGGGCTTTCTGCCGGGGTTGGCGTTTTTCTGTTCGGGCGCGGCTCGCACCCGCCGGATGGCGGATCCCGACGGCTTCTTCTACCTGACGTGGTTCTGGATCGTTTTCGTCTTCTTCTCGATCTCGCGCAGCAAGCTGCCGCCTTACCTCTTTCCGGCGATCCCTGCCGCCGCCGCGCTGGCGCAACGGGCCGTCGGCAACCGGCGTCCGCTCTGGATCGTGCATGCGATTCTGGCCACCGCGTTTTCTTCCGCGCTGCTCTTCCTCCCGGCCCTGCGCACCCCGGTGGCACAGCTGCGCCTGGCCGCGATCATGGCGCCCGCTCTCTCGGCTCTGATCCTCTTGTCGTGGGCGGCCGTCCTGTTCGCGGCGCGGTCCTCCGCGCTGGCGTTGGCGGCGGTCGCCGTCGGTTGGGCGGCCTTCTTGGGCGCGGCGGTGATCGGCTGGCCCCGGATTCCCCAGGCGCGAATGACCGCCGAGCTGGCCGCCGCCGCGCGGGAGGAGGCGGCCACGCGGCAAGCCCCGATCGTGGGCTACCACGCGTACTTGAACGGGGTCTCCTGGGAGCTCGCGGCGCCGATCCCGGTCGCGGGCTATCGCGGCGAGTTGGAGCCCGAGTTCGAGAAAAATCGCCAGACGCGCGAAGCCCTCATCTGGTCGGAGGACCGTTTCTGGAAGACGTGGCGCACCCAGCCCGTCGTGGCGCTGATCCGCCTGAAAGATGTGGTGGCCTTGATGACCGTCCAGCCTCCCGCCCGGGTCGTGCGCTGGAAAGGCAAGTACGCGGTGGTGGCGAATTGGGAGAAGTAGTTGTCAGTTTTCAGTCATCGGTTTTCAGTTCAAAACTGTCAACTGATAACTGACAACTGACAACTGACAAACTGATAACTCCCTACGGGATATACCCCTTGATCGTCCTCGCGATGATCCCCGGCTTCGAAACCGCGACCGCGACCGCGCGATAGACGCCGTCGGGCTTCTGCGAGTCCGTCCGGAACGCAACGACGTACTGGGACCGCAGCTCCTCTTCGATGCGCTGCGTGACCTCGCCGATCTTGGCGGCGCTTCCGAGGTGGAAGACCTCTCCGCCGGATTCGCTGGCGACCTCGTTGATCTGTTTGCGGACTCCGAAATCGAGGACCGAGATCCCGACCGCGACGAAGTAGATCGGCGCGCCGGCGGAGCGGGCGTAACGCAGGAGCGTGGCGTAGTCGACGTGGGAGTGGTTGTCGGCGCCGTCGGTGACCACGACGAGGGCCTTGCG
>JBDTXY010000195.1:0-5678 GCA_040005945.1 Acidobacteriota bacterium | reverse complement strand
ACGGGTGGCTCCTGATCGCGACGATCGAGCTGCAGGAGGGCAACCTCGACGCCGGAAAAGCGGCGCTCGCCAAGATTCCTCCCGAGAAGATCACCACGCCGGACGTCTACATGAACATGGGGATCGTACTCTTCAACAAGAAGAAGGCGGCGGAATCCGAGGCGGCCTTCGACCGGGCCATCGCCATGAAGGCCGACATGGCCGACGCGCACTACTACCGCGGCCTGGCGCGACTCTCCCAGAACAAGAAGGCGGAGGCCAAGGCGGATCTCCTGAAGTATCTGGAGCTGGATCCGAACGGGAGCGAGAGCAAGGACGTCAAAGAGCTCCTGACCACGATCAAGTAAGCGTGCGATCGCGCGGAGGCTCGCACCGGCCCCGGGGACGACGGTGGTCTTGTCTGGCCCTACTGGCCGGAACGCTCGCCGCCGCGGGCTGCGGGCGAAAGCCCGCGACGTTCCCCCGTGCGCCGGTGGTGCTGATCTCGGTCGACACGCTGCGCGCCGACCATCTGCCGGCCTATGGCTATCGCGCAGTGGAGACACCCAACCTGGAGTCCCTCCGGAAGGACTCGATGGTCTTCGAGAACGCGGTCGCGCAAGCCCCGTTGACTCTGCCCTCGCACGCGTCGCTGTTGACGGGATTGCTCCCGTACCAGCACGGCGTCCGCGACAACCAGGGATACCGCCTGGACAAGAGCCACACGACGCTGGCGGCGTTCCTCGGAGCGAAGGGATACGCGACCGGTGCCGCCGTGTCCGCGTTCGCCCTGAGCCACGTCACGGGGATCGCGGAGGGGTTCGCGTACTACGAGGACGGCGTCGAATCGCGCCGGGCGGGGGAGTCGCTGGGGCAGGTGCAGCGCGCGGGTGGACAAACGGAGGAGCTCCTGGCGGCCTGGATCGACCAGCAGGCCGGGAAGCCCTTTCTCGCATTCCTCCACTTGTATGAGCCGCACAGTCCCTACGATCCTCCCGAACCCTTCCGGAGCCGCTACGCCGCGCGTCCCTACGACGGCGAGATCGCGGCCGCCGACGCGATCCTCGGAAAATTCCTGGATCGCCTGAAGGCGAAGGGGCTCTACGACGCTTCCCTCATCGTGTTTCTGTCGGATCACGGAGAAGGGCTCGGCGACCACGGCGAGGACGAGCACGGCATCTTCATCTATCGCGAAGCGATCCGCGTGCCGCTGTTCGTCAAGCTCCCGGGCAGCGCGAGGGCGGGAGAGCGGATCGGCCGGCCCGTCGGGCTCGTGGACGTGTTTCCCACGGTGGCCGGGGCGCTGGGGGAACCGCTCCCGAATCCGCTGCCGGGGATCTCGCTGCTGGCGCCGGCGCGGCCGGAGAGCGCGCACCGGCGCGTCTACAGCGAGACTCTGTACCCGCGCTTTCACCTGGGCTGGAGCGACCTGGCCTCGCTGACCGACGACCGATACCAATACATTCAGTCGCCCAGCTCCGAGCTCTACGACTGGCGGCAGGACGCAGGCGAAAAGCAGGATCTCGCCCCCGGCCTTCCGCCGGCATTCCGTTCGATGCGCGTGGAGCTGCAGGCCCTGAGCCGCCCCGTGCAAAACCCCGGAACGGCCGACGCGGAAACGGTCCGCAAGCTGGCGTCGCTGGGGTACATCAGCACGACATCTCCTCGCGCGGAGGACCGGGATCTTCCCAACCCGCGGGATCGCATCCGCGTCCTCGACCGGCTCAAGGCAGGCTCCCGCCTGGCCACCGAGAACCGCGAGGATGAGGCCGTGGCGGTGCTGGGCCAGCTGGCGCGGGAGAACCCGCGGATGCTGGAGGTGTGGGAAACGCTGGCCGCGATCCTCCGCCGGGCCGGTCGGCCCAAGGAGGCGATCGAGGCGCTCAACCAGGCCGATCGCAGCCAGCCGGGAACGCCCCAGATCCTTCTCGGCTTAGCCGAGCTCTCCATCGAGGGAGGGGATCTTCCGAAGGCGAAATCCCTCGTGAACGCGGCCGCGCTGGCGGGAGGCCGCGACGTCCACGAGGAGCTGGGCGTCATCGCGCTCTTGGAGGGCGATCTCGCGACGGCGCGCCGAGAGATCCAGCAGGCCCTGGCCTCGGGTAACGAGACGGTCCGCCGTCCCTGGCTGCTTCTGGCCCGAATCGATGAGAAGAGCGGAAACCTCGAGGCGGCGCTGACGGACCTGCAGAGAGCCCTCGACATTCAGAAGACGTGGAACCAGTTGCCGATGGCGGATCTCCAGGCCACGCGGGGAGACGTGCTGGCGCGCATGGGCCGCGAGCAAGAGGCGGAAGAGGCCTTTCGGCTGGAGGTCGCCAGCTTCCCGGAGAACCTGAACGCGTGGTCGAGGTTGGCGCTGCTCTATGCCAGCGCGGGGCGAGTTCCGGAGTTTCGCAAGGCGCTCGTGGAGATGACGGGGGCCCTCCCGACACGCAAAAGCTTCGAGACCGCGGTGCGAATGTCGGAGGTGGTCGGCGACGGGCCGGGAGCGTCGGAGTGGAAGCGACGCCTCAAAGAGCGATTTCAGAACGCTGGATAAATCCAGATATATGAACCTCTATCCGTCAGAATGCATTGACCGGCTGGTCATATCGGAAACTTATTGGAACCTCTCCAACATAAGTGATAGATATAGCAGTACTTACTGATGATCAGGGAATGTCTTTCTTACAAAGTGCGCTGGTGTCCTTCTTGCTTAGTTGACAAACCGAGCCGATGTTTTCGGATAGATCGCAACGGAGTATCAGGTAACCGAAAGAAAGGGAGGTCACTCCGCTATGTCCAAGTTTTTCCGGGTTTTCGCTTCGGGATTGATGGTCCTGGTGATGTTAGCGCTCGCCGTACCCGCTCTGGCGCAGTTCGGCGAGGCCAAAGGCGGTCTGTTCGGAAGGGCGGTCGACGAGCAGGGTGGATCGCTGCCCGGTGTCGCCGTCACATTGGCGGGTCAAGGGGCGCCGCAGAACCAGACGACCGACGCCCGGGGTGAGTTCCGGTTCCTCAACCTCTCGCCCGGCACGTACACGGTCACCCTGGCGCTCGCCGGATTTTCCACAGTCAATCGGGAGAACGTCGTGGTCAGCCTCGGACGTAGCACCGAGCTCACCGAGACGCTCAAGCTCTCCTCGGTGGCGGCGACCGTGACCGTCACGGAAGAAGCGCCGCTGCTCGACACGCGCAAGGTCCAGAGTGGCGCGGTCATCTCGCAGGCCGAGCTGACATCCATTCCCACCGGCCGGGACCCCTGGGTCCTCCTGCAGAGCGTTCCGGGCGTGACGCTGGACCGCGTCAACGTTGCCGGCAGCGAAAGCGGACAGCAGTCCACGTTCGCCAGCAAGGGAGCGGTCGCGGGATCCTTCACCCTGGACGGCATCAACCAGACGGACATGTCCGCCCTGGGCGCTTCGGCTCTGTACTACGACTTCGACACGTTCCAGGAAGTGCAAGTGATCACCGGCGGCAGCGATCCCACGATCCAAGGCGCCGGCGCCCATATCAACATGATCACCAAGCGCGGGACCAACGAAGTCCACGGAAGCGCTCGGATCAACTACGTCAGTGACAGCTTCGAAAACGAGAATTTCGACCCCACGGCGGGACGCCGCAAGATCGTCAGCGTCCAGGAGTACGGCGTCGAGGCCGGCGGGCCCCTGTGGAAAGACAATCTCTGGCTGTGGGGCGCCTACGGCCGCAACCAGATCGACATCGCGGTTGGCGCAAAGACGCCGCCGACCTCGAGCAAGACCACCCTGGAGAATCTCAACGGGAAGTTGAACTGGCAGGCTCTCTCGTCCAACGCGCTGACCATCGTCGGACAGCACAGCAACAAGCTGGTGTTCGGACGCGGAGCCGGAGCGAACCGGCCCCAGGCGGCCACCACCGACCAGACGCTTCCCCAGAGCACCTGGAAAGTCGAGGACTCGCAGGTCGCGACGTCCAACCTGTTTTTCTCGGCGATGTACGCCGGACAGGACGGCTTCTTCGGATTGGATCCCGAAGGCAAGGGTCAGCTCTTCTACGACGGCAACACGGGATTCCTCGGAACGTCGCCCTACTTTTTGGCCTCCAAGCGGCCTCAGCGTCAGGTCAAGGGCGACATCTCTTACTTCTTGACGACCGGCAACCTGGGCCACGAGCTCAAGGCCGGCTTCCAATACCTCAAGGCTTCGGAATTCGCGCAGACCGGTTCGCCGTCGAATCCCCCGGCAAACCCGGGCGACGCTCAAAAAGTGGGCGCCTTCATCAACACGTATGGCGAGGATGCCGCCGGAATCTTCCGCGATCGGAACGCGGCGATCGGCACCAAGTACTATGCGGCGTTCTTCGGCGACACGATCACGATGGATCGGTTGACGATCAACGCCGGCGTTCGCTGGGACAGGCAGTTCGGACAGAGCTTCCCGTCCGTCGCGGCGGGCAACCCATCGTTCCCGGACGTCCTGCCGGCCGTCGTGTTCCCCGGCCGCGAGAAGGACTTCACCTGGAACGACTGGTCTCCCCGCGCGGGCATCACCTATGCGTTCGGCACCAACCGCAACACCGTCTTCAAGGCGAGCTATGCCCGCTTCGTGGATTCGGTGGGCACGGGGTTGGTCGGACTCACGAATCCTTTGGGTAGCTCCGCCGGAGCGTACTATCCCTGGAACGACGCCAACGGCGACGGCATCGTTCAGGTCGGCGAGGTCTGCACGACCTGCGACCTGCTGGCGAACTACGGCTACAACCTGACGAACCCGGGCGATCCGGGTGTCTCGGCCAACGCGTTCGATCCGAACCTCAAGGCGGGGAAGACGGACGAGTTCCTGGTCGGCGTCGATCACGAGATCATGCCCGGGCTGGCGGCCGGAATTTCCTACACGTACCGCACCTACAAGGGCCAGACCTACGGCCTGCCGTACGACGCGGCCACCGGGACGATCGTCACCAGCGCCGACTACGTGCAATACGGCACGCTGACGCCGGGCTCCAGCCTCTGCGACGTCACGATCGATTCGGGCGTGTGCCCGAGCTTGCCGGGCGGCGGCAGCTACAGCGTTCCCGTGTACCAGCTCAATCCGGCGCTGGCCGCAGAGCTGGGTGGCGTCCCGGGCGGGTTCTTCTACACGAATCAGACCAACTACAAGCAGATCTACAGCGGCATCGACCTCACCCTGACCAAGCGCCTGTCCAACCGTTGGATGGCGCGGGCGAACTTCACGTACAACATCAACAAGCAGAAGGTGGGGGCCAACGGCTGCTCCGGAGATCCCAACAACGGCACGTACTACGCCGCGCCTTACGGCTTCACCGGATTTGGTCCGGGCGGTCAGAATTCGGGAACCTGCAACGACAACGACTACGTCAGCACCCAGTCGGCCGGCAGCGGCAGCCACTACTCGGTGTTCCTGAACTCCAAGTACGTGTTCAACGTCAACGCCATGTATCAGCTCCCGCTCAACTTCAACTTCGCGGCCAGCCTCTTCGGGCGGCAGGGCTACCCGATCAACTTCTACGCCAGCACGACCGGCCCCGATGACGGCAAGCAGCGCGCCATCGTGTTGACCAACCCGAACGATCTCCGGTACCCGACCTTAGTCGAGCTCGACCTGCGCCTGGAGAAGGTCATTCCGATCACCTCCACTGCGGCGATCACGGTTTCTGCGGACGCCTTCAACATGACCAACAAGGCGACGGTCCTGCAGGAACAAAACCGCATCGGC